>CAZSKV010000426.1:0-17734 GCA_964607495.1 uncultured candidatus Brocadiaceae bacterium | reverse complement strand
CCGCGTGCACCAGGGGCACGGCAGACACCGCGATCGCGAGTCCGAGCAGGCCGAGGCCGAGGCCGAGCGCACCGCCGGGGCGGATCTCGCCGCGCGGCAAGGGCCGCTCCGGGCGGTGCACGGCGTCCTCGTGGCGGTCGGCATGGTCGTTCAGCGCCATGCCGGCGGCGTAGACCAGTGCCGAGGCGAGCAACGTGCGCGCGAGCGCGAGAGACCAGGCCTCGCCCTGCAGACACGCTCCAGCCAGCACGTCGGCCGCCGGCGACAGGCAGGCAGGCAGACGCACGAGGCGCAGGAACGGCAGCCAGGCCGCGGCGCGCGCGCGGGCGGGGCTCACAGCAGCCGGCGGATGTCGTTGAAGGTCACGAAGACCATCAGCGCGAGCAGCAGCACGAGTCCGACGATCTGGCCGTAGTTGAACACGCGCGGGCTGACCGGCGAGCCCTTGATGCGCTCGACCAGCAGGAAGAGCAGGTGCCCGCCGTCGAGCACCGGGATCGGCAGCACGTTCATGAACGCGAGGTTGATGCTCAGCAGCGCCAGGAAGTAGAGGAAGCGCGTCCAGCCCGACTTCGCGAACTCGTAGGTCACGACCGAGATCTGGATGATCCCGCCGAGGTTGCTGGCCGCGACCTCGCCGGTCACGAGCCGCTTGAGCGTCACATAGAGCTGCTTGACCAGGTCGATCGAGCAGACGAAGCCCGCGCCGATCGCTGGCAGCAGGCCCTCGACCTGGTAGAGCTCCTTCTGGTACAGACCACGCGCGTCGAACCCGAGCTGCAGCTGCGTGGTCGTGGGTTCGATCTCGAGCAGGCGGCTCTCGCCGCCGCGCGCGACCGTCAGCGTGAGCTTCTTGGTCCCGGCCGCGTGGATCGCGCTGCGCAGCTCGTCCCAGGTCTGGATCGGCAGGCCCTGGATCGCCTGGATCACGTCGCCGGACCGCAGCCCGGCCCGCTCTGCGGGCGAAGCCACCTGCGGCAGCACGACCAGGCCCTGCTGGTCGTTGCCGAGCCCGAGGTTCTCGACCAGATCGCGGCGCTGCTGCGGCGTCAGGCTGCGGGTGATCGCGATCGGCGCCGGCACACCCTCGCGCGCCACTTCGACGCGCAGCTCCTCCGGGCCCACCGCGAATGCCGCGAGGTCGGGTCCGACGACGGTCTGCCCGTCGAAGCGCAGCAGGTGGTCGCCGATGCGCAGATCGAGCAGGCCGAGGGCCTTGCCGCGGATGCCGACCACGCGGCGCTGGGCGCGCAGCACCCCGATCCGCGGCTTGTCGTCCTTGCCCAACCGCGGCGTGTAGCGCACGTCGAGCACCTGACCAGCGCGCGCGACCTGGACCACGAGTTCGGTCTGCGGCCGGCGCAGCATGTCGAGGGTGACTTCCTCGAGCACGCGCGTGGTGATCGGTTGTCCGGCGATCTGCAGCAGCTGATCCCCGGTGCGCAGGCCAGCGGCCTCGGCCGGACTGCCCTGCTGCACGGTGACCGTGGGCGGCGTCGGGTCGAAGGCGGAGAAAATCTCGATGGCCGGCATGCCGATCGCCGGAGAGAAGCGCGGGGTGACGCGCTTCGCCAACACCTGGCCGGCGCGCTCGATCTCGAGCACGATCTCGCGCCGGCCGGCGAGCGCGATCTCCACCTGCAGGTTCTCGAAGCTGTAGGTGCGCTTGCCGTTGATTGCGCGGACGCGGTCGCCGGGCAGCAGGTCGGCTTCCCAGGCCGGTCCACCGCGCGTGACCGCGCCGAGCACCGGCGCGGTGAACTCCACGCCGTGCGCGAACACGAACGGGAACACGACGAGCGCGAACACCAGGTTCATCAGCACGCCGCCGGAGAAGAACAGCGCGCGGGCGAGGAAACCCTGGCTCTGCAGGTCGTCGGGTTCGGCGTAGCGGCGGTCGGTCGGATCGTCGCCCGCGACCTTCACGTAGCCCCCGAGCGGCAGCAGGGACAGGCGATAGTCGGTGCCGCGCCAGCGCGCGCCGAACAAGCGCGGGCCGAAGCCCAGCGAGAACGTCTCCACCCGCACGCCGGCCAGGCGCGCGGCCAGGAAGTGCCCGAGCTCGTGCACGAAGATCAGCAGGCCGATGCCGAGCACGGTCCAGACGACCGGGAACCCACTCATGACCGGGAGGGCCTCCTGCCGGCGCCGGCCCCGGCGAGCTCGCGCGCCTTGGCCCGGGCCTCGCGATCCGCGCGCAGGACGTCGTCCAGGGTCCGGATCGGCCGCGGCTGCAGGCTGCGCACGGTCGCGGCCACGGTTGCCGTGATCGCGGGGAACGGGGCTTCACCGGCGAGGAACATCTCGGTCAGGACTTCATCGGCTGCGTTCAGGTGGGCGCCTGAGTCGCCGCCGCGGCCGAGCACCTCGTAGGCGAGCGGGATCGCCGGAAAGCGCTCCAGATCCACCGCCTGGAACTCGAGCCGGGCCCAGCGCGCCGGCTCGAAGGGCCGGAACTCGAACGGCACGCGCTCGGGCCAGGTCAGGCAGTAGAGGATCGGCACGCGCATGTCCGGCAATCCGAGCTGGGCGAGCATCGAGCCGTCGACGAACTCGACCATCGAGTGGACGATGCTCTGCGGGTGGATCAGGACCTCGATCTGGTCGCGCTCGAAGCCGAAGAGCCAGTGGGCCTCGAGCACTTCGAAGGCCTTGTTCATCATCGTCGCCGAGCCGACCGTGATCCGCGGGCCCATGTTCCAGGTCGGATGCCGCAGGGCCTCCTCGCGCGTGATCGACGCGAACGTCGCGAGGTCGCGGGTCCGGAATGGTCCGCCGGAGCCGGTCAGGTAGATCCGGCGTACGCGGTCGCGCCGCTCGCCGTGCAGGCACTGGAAGATCGCGCAGTGTTCGGAATCGACCGGCAAGAGCGTGGCGCCGGTGCTGCGCGCGAGCTCGAGCAGGTGCGGGCCCGCCATCACCAGCGACTCCTTGTTCGCCAGGGCCAGGGTCTTGCCGTGCGCGAGCGTCCATTCGGAGGCCGGGAGCCCACCGGCGCCGGTGATCGCGTTCAGCACCAGGTCGGGCGCGGCTGTTTCGAGGGCCTCGAGCACGCCGCCGGCACCCGTGCACCAGGCCGTGCCAGCCGGCAGCGCGCGCGGCCGTTCGTTGCCGGCGACCAGGCAGGCCGCGCGCGGGGCGAAGGCCGCGACCTGATCCAGCAGTTCGGCTTCGCTGCCGCGTGCCGCGAGGGCCACGACCTCGAAGCGCTCGCGCCGCGCCGAGATCAGTTCGAGCGCGTTCCTGCCCACGGAGCCGGTCGAGCCCAGTACAGCCACGCGCCGCGGCCGCGAGAGATCGAAGTCCTTGGCGTTGTCCACTGCGAGGCGAGCGATTATGACCAGCGCCCGGCGCAAAACCACGAGGCCGAGCCCCTGATCAGCATGAGCGAGTCACCATCTGCGTATCGCGAAGCCGGAGTCGACATCGACAAGAAGTACTCGGCCGTGAAGTCCAGCCTGCCGGAGATCCGCTCGACCTTCACCAAGGGGGTCGTCGGCGACATCGGCCTCTTCGGCGGCCTCTTCGATCCCACGGCTGCCGGGGCGGCCGGCCAGGTGCTCGTGGCCTCGACCGACGGCGTCGGCACCAAGGTCAAGGTCGCGCAACTCGCGGGGCGCGTGGCCGGCGTCGGTGAGGATCTCGTGAACCACTGCGTGAACGACATCCTGGTGCAGGGCGCGCGGCCACTCTTCTTCCTCGACTACATCGCGATGGCGCGCATGCAGCCCGAGATCGTGCGCAGCGTGATCTCGGGCCTCGCGAAGGCGTGCCGCGAGAATGGCTGCGCGCTGATCGGGGGCGAGACCGCGGAGATGCCCGGGGTCTACGTCGAAGGCGAGCTCGACGTGGCCGGCACGATCGTCGGTTGCGTGCCCCGCGACCGCATCCTCGACGGCAAGGCGATCGCCGTCGGCGACGTGCTGCTCGCCCTGCAGTCGAGCGGCCTGCACACGAACGGCTACTCGCTCGCGCGCAAGGTCCTGTTCGACCAGATGCGCCTGTCCGTGCACGACAAGCCGGCGCTGCTGCGCGGCGCCTCCGTGGCCGACGCGCTGCTCGCCGTGCACCGCAGCTACCTGCGCGTGCTGTCGCCCCTGCTCGAGGTGCGCCTGCTGCATGGCATGGCGCACATCACCGGCGGCGGCCTGCGCGACAACGTGCCGCGCGTGCTGCCGCCCGGCACCGCGGCCGAGTTCGAGGTCGGCGCCCTGCCGCGGCCGCCGATCTTCGACCTGATCCTCTCGAGCGGGAAAGTCGCGCAGGACGAGGCCTACCGGGTGCTGAACATGGGTTTCGGCATGGTGCTGTTCGTGGCGCCGGCCGACGTCGAGAAGGCCGAGCGCGAGCTGGCGGCGGTCGGCGAGCAGGTGTGGCGCGTCGGCCAGGTCACGCGCGGCCAGCAGGGGGTCGTCCTGCGGTGAGGACCGCGGCGGCCTGGGTCCTGCTGCTGGGGCTCGCGCCCGCCGGCGCGCAGGAGTTCGCCGAGCTGTTCCAGCAGGCGGAGCACGAGCGCGCGCACGCCGAAGCCGAGCCCAAGCGCGTGCAGGCCGCCTACGCACGCGCGTGGCTGAAGTGGCTCGCGTTGCCCGAAGCCGAAGCGATGGTGCCGGCGACGCTGCGCCTGGGGGCGATCGCGGCCGCGCGCGCGGGCGAGGCTCGCCGCGCCCCCGAACTGCTCGAAGCGGCCTGGGCCGCGGGCAACCACGACGCCGAGGTCGCGGGCCTGCGCTTTGCCGTGCTGCTCGCGAACGGCCAGAGCGAGGCGGCGGTGCGCTTCGCGATCCAGTGCGAGAAGGACCAGCCCGGCACGCTCGCGGCGGCGATCGCGCCGGCCGGTACGGTCGGTGCGCCGCAGTTGTTGCAGGCTGCCGACCGCTGGCTGCGCAGCCGCGAGGTCGAGCTGGGGCTCTGGACCTTCCGGGCGATGGCCCGCGCCTGCGGCGACCATCCGCTGGCGCTCGCGAACCTCGCGCTCGCCCTGCGCCATCTCGGCCGCGAGAGCGAGTGTGACGCGGTCTACCGCCAGGCCCTCGCCAAGGCGCCCGAGGACGCCCTGCTCTGGAACGACTATGCGCTGTTCCTGAAGGGCACCGGCCAGCTCGAGGCCGCGACGCGCGCGTTCACCAAGGGCCTTGCGCTCGAGAACCCACCCGGCTCGAGCCCGGCCCTGCCGAACCTCGTGCTGCTCGCGCGCAGCAGCGGCCAGCCGTTCGCGGGCGACGTGCACACCGCGATGGCCACCGTGCTGTCCCTGCGGCCCGACGCCGCGTTCCCGCGCCGCCTCGCCCTCGACCTGTTGCTCGGTCGCCGATGAAGCGCGGCGCCGCGATCCTGCTCGCTTTGGCCCTGGCGGCCCCGGCGCAGGAAAAGGCGCCGCAGCCGACGCTCGGCTCGACCACCGTCGAAGTGCTGCGCGCGCGGCTGCGCCTGTGGTTCGCGGCCAGGGCCGCGCGCGAGGCCGAGCGGCAGCCAGAGTCCCGGCCGTTGCGGCGGGTCGACGAGGTGGCGACCCAGCGCGCGTTCCTCGCCGAGTGGCGCCGGCAGGGCGGCGACCAGCTGCTCGCGAGCGCCGCGGACCTGCAGGCGATCTTCGCGGGCGCGTTCCACGAGCCGCTGGCCGAGTTGCCGGCGAGCCTGCATGGCGAGGACGCGGCGGTGTTCGTGCCCGCCGGTTACGACCCCGACCTCGCTCATCGCACGGTGCTCGTGCTGCACACCGTGAGCGAGCCGGCGCGGGCCGCGGCCGAACACAGCGACTACTTCGCGCGCACCTGGGAGGCGAGTGGTGTCGCCGCGGACTCGATCTTCGTGTTGCCGACCTTGCCGCAAGAGCTCGAGCTCGATCCGCCGGGCGGCTCCTTGCTGACCGAGGCTCCGGATCGCGAGGTCCAGCGCAACACCGCGGCCTTCCAGGCGCTCTTCGGCCGCGTACACGGCCAGCTGCACCTGGACCTGGACCGCCTGATCCTCGACTGTGGGCCAGGCACCTGCGGGCTGGGGCTGCGCCTCGCTGCGCATTTCCCGAGCCGGTTCGCTGCGGTGATCCTGCGCGAGCCGGTCGAGGTGCCCGGGCTGCGCCTGCGGTCGTTGACTGGATTGCCGGTGGCCCTGCTGGCCGACGTGCGCACACGGGAGGCCTGCGAGAGTCTGCAGCTCGCCCTCGACGAACTGCAGCCGGGCTCCTGCCGGATCATCGAGGGCTTCGGCGGGCTGGCCAGCGGCAGCGAGGGACGCGAAGCACTGCAGCAGTTCGTGCTGCAGGCCAGACGTCAGCTCGCGCGCCCGCAGGTCGTGTTGGAGCCCAATCGGGACGAATGGCAGAAGGGCTACTGGCTCGCGCTCTCCGGCTGCACTCCGATCACGGCGGCCGGCGACGCCACCGGTCCCTGGGCCGAGGCCGAGGCCGATCGGATCGCCAACCGGATCACGGTGCTCTGCCAGGGAGTCGGCGAGCTGACCTTCCAACTGGACGACCGCCTGGTCGACCTCGATCGGCCGATCACCTTCGTGATCAACGGTGTAGCCCACGTAGAACGCCGGCAACGCAGCCTGTGGCACCTGTGCGAGCAGGTGTTCAAGCTGCGTGACCCGACGCTCCTGTTCACGACCGCGGTGACGCTGGCCGTCCCGGAACGAAGGTAGCCGCGTCGAGGAGACAGCAACCCCGCCAGCGGTTACTCTGGCACGCGTACTGCAGCCGAGCTCTCCGTCATGTCCATCCACTCCACTGGGTTCGCCCTGGCCATCCCGCTGCTCTGCGTCGCCCTGCCGCCGGTGCTCCTGCCGGCACAGGACAAGAACCCGGGGAAGTCCGATCCGCGTTTCGTCTCCGTCCTGACGCCCGCCGAGCAGAAGTCCCTGAACGACAAGATCCGGGCCTGGTTCGACGCCGAGATCGACCTGAAACGGGCTGAGCCGAGCAAGCGCGAACCCTTGCGCAAGAAGAGCAAGGATGCGCTCGACGCGGTCGAGAAGGAGTGGGCGGTCCGCAGCAAGGGCAAGGGCGACCTGCTGAAGAACCTCGGGGACATGCGGGCGATCTTCGCGAACGCCGTGCCGTTCAAGTCGCAGACCGGTTCGGGCGAGGTCAAGACGCTGAAGCTCAAGGACGTGCCTGGCTTCTCGATCGTGGTGCCGCGCACCTACCGGGAGACGAATGCCTACCGGACGGTGGTACTCCTGCCGGGAATGGAGACCGACAAGGACAAGAAGCTCATCTCGCCACCCAAGGACTGGTACGACAAGACCTGGCGCGGCGCCGACATCATCGAGTCCACGCTCTTCGTGCTGCCGCAGTTGGACGCGCAGACCGAATACGATCCGATGCCCGACCTCAGCAAGGAGACCGACACCAAGCTCGAGGACGACCGGATCAAGGAGCTCCTGGCGCCAGTGCTCGGCGGCGTGCACGAAGAGTACCGGATGGACCTGGACCGCGTGATCCTCGACGCCGGCAAGGGCACGAGCGCGTTCGCCCTGCGGCTCGCGACCTACTTCCCGAGCCGCTTCGCCGGCCTGATCCTGCGCCACCCCGTCGAGATCGGCAACTTCCGCCTCGACACGCTGAGTGGCATGCCCGTGCTGCTGCTCGCGGGCCAGGACACGAAGGCTGCCTGCGACCAGATCGCGAAGCAGCTGAACACGCTCGCTGCCGATTCCTGCACCGTGCTCGAAGGCAAAGGTGGCTACCCGTACTTCGAGTCGCGGACCGAGGTCAGTGACTGGGTCAAGAAGGTGCAGCGCGACCTCTACCGCAGCAAGGTCGTGCTGGTGCCGACCAGCAACAAGTACAAGGCGGGCTACTGGGTCCGTCTCGGCACCACCGAGCCCCTCGAGGCCGTCTCCGAAGCCGAGCGCCCGCAGTTCATCGCCGAGGCCGACGCCAAGGAGAACCGGATCACGATCACCTGCAAGGGTGTCGGCGGCTTCGCATTGACCCTGAACGACGCCCTGGTCAACCTCGACAAGGACGTGACGATCGTCGTCAACGGCATCGCCAACACCTGGAAGGCGCAACGCAACCTCAAGAACATGGTGAAGGACATGGTGCGGCTGCGGGATTGCACGATCCTGTTCCCCGCCGTCTACGAGACGGAGGTCAAGAAGCCGGAGAAGACCGACCCCGAGAAGGCCGAGGGCGGCAAGAAGGACGGCAAGAGCGAGGACGGGGCAGGCCGTTGAGCCGGGCGCGGCCACGGGCATGACCGCCTCGCGCGCGGCCTTGGTGGCGGTGCTCTGCGGCTTCGCCACGATGTGTCTCGAGCTCACGGCCGTGCGCCTGCTGGCGCCACACTTCGGCGACAGCGCCTACGTGTGGACCAACGTGATCGGCGTGATCCTGGTGGCGCTGGCCCTCGGGGCGATCCTCGGCGGCCGCTTCGCCGATCGCGGCGCGTCGGCCCGCGCGCTCGGCTACGTGCTCTTCGTCGCCGCGGGCTGCACGGCGGTCGCGCCCTTCGCCGCCGGCCCGCTGGCCGCCTGGCTCCTGCCGCGTGACCTGCCGCTCGAAGCGGCGATGCCGGCGCTGGTGCGCGGTTCGTTGCTCGCGACCATGGTGGTGTTCGCGCCGCCGGTGCTGTTGCTCGGCGCGGGGTCGCCATGGCTGACCGCGCTGCTCGCGAAGGCAGGAAGCGTCGGCCGGGCCTCGGCCCTGGTCTCCGCCGCCGGCACGCTCGGTTCGCTGCTCGGCACCTTCGCCGCGACGCATTTCCTCGTGCCGCAGTACGGCTCGCGGCCGACGGTCTTCCTGTGCGCGGCCTTGCTCGGCGTCGCGGCCGTGGTCTGCGCGCGGCGTGGCTCCCCGGTCCCGGTCGCGTGCGCGCTGCTGATGCTCGTGCCTCTGCCGCCGCTGCGCGCCGCGGGGCCAGGGGAGAAGCTGCTCGCCGAGCGCGAGAGCCGGTACCAGTACTTGCAGGCAACCGAGCGCCACGACGGCGGCGTGCGCACGGTCGTGCTGCTGATCAACGAGGGGCTCGACTCGTTCCACTCGATGGCGCGGGCCGACGGCCCGTTCACGATGGGTGCCTACTACGACTACCACGTCGTGACGCCCTGGCTGGCGGGGGCGGGGCTCGCCAGCAGCGGACCCGGACGGGTGCTCTCGCTCGGGGCCGCGGCCGGCACCTTCGACCGTCTCTTCGCCGCCGTGCATCCTGGCGTGCAGGTGGACGAAGTCGAGATCGATCCGGCGGTCGTGGCCCTCGGCGACGCGTTCTTCGGCGGCAAGCGGGCCGCTGGCGCGCGCTATCCCGATCTCGACGCGCGGGTGTTCACGAATCGCGCCACGGGGCCCTACGAGGTCGTGCTCGTCGACGCCTACGCCCGGCAGATCTACGTCCCCGCGCACGTCGTGAGCCGGGAGTTCTTCGCCGCCGCGAACGGCCTGCTGCAACCCGGCGGGGTGGTCGCGGTGAACCTCGGCGGTTGCAGTTTCTCAGACCGGGTCGTGCGCTGTGTCGCGGCGACGATCGCCGACGTGTTCGGCAGCTGTGCGGCGTTCCGGGTGCCTGACTCCCGCAACTTCATGCTGCTCGGCCGCAAGGGCCAGCGCGTGGATCGCAGCGTGCTGGCCGGCGTGGCGGCCGCCGCGGGCAGCGATCTGCAGCGCGTGCTGCGCGAGCTCGCGCGACCCGGGGCCTGGCGCGAGTTCGGGCCCGGGAGCGAGACCGTGCTCCGGGACGGGTGGCCGTTGCTCGATGCGCTGCAGGAGCAGGCGCTCGGCGCCGCCGGCGCGCAGGCCGAAGTGCTGCCGATCGGCGGGGATGCCGACCCCGCCGCGAGTGAAGCCAAGGCCCGCCAGGAACTGCTCGACGCCGACTACGAGGGCGTGCTCGCCACGGTCCGCAGCAGCAGGACCGCGAGCGCGTATCTGCGCTTCCTCGCGGGCGATGCCCGCTGGCGGCTGCACGATCCGGCCGGGGCCGTGTGCGAGTACGAGGCCGCCCGCGACCTCGATCCGCGCGTGGTCGAGGCGCAGGTCCTCGAGCAGCGCCTCGCCGGCGCGCGGCAGCTGGCGGCGAAGGATGCCCAGGCGCGCGCGGTGGCGGCGCGCAATGCATGGTTGGCCTGGGCCGTGGGTCTGCTGGGCGTCGCTGCGGTGGCCCTGCTCTGGCGCCGGTGAGCCGCGTCCCCGCGGGGCCTGTCCCGGTGCCGAGCGCGCCGGCTCCATCCAGCCCGACGATGGGGACCGGAGTTCCGATTAGGATGCCGCGGATGCGCCTCTGGCTGAGTGCCCTGTTCTCGACCGCCCTGCTGCTCCCGGCGCAGGACGGCGACTACGACGCCGACTTGCGTGAGGCCCTGCAGCAGCTGGCGAAGGGCAAGCTCGGCAAGGCGAAGGGCCTGCTCGCCGAGATCGTCGACGCCGAGAGCGAACCCAAGCCCGCCGACCGCCCGGGGCCGGAGGTCCTGCGCGCGGCGCGCTTCGCGCTGCTGCGGATCGAGTTCCGGGAGGGCAACTACGAAGCCGTGCTCGAGGCCCTCGCCAAGGCCCCGGCGGCGGGTGATCCCGCCCGCGCGCCAGCCGCCGCGTTGCTGCTGGCGCAGGCCGGGCGCCGCCTCGGCCGCTACGAGCAGGCGCTCGCCGCGTTGCAGGGCGTCCCCGGGCTCGAGGCGCTCTGGCTGACCGGGACGCTGCAGCACGAGGCCGGGCAGCGTGACGCCGCGCGCAAGACCTGGGACCAGGCGTTGCAGCCGACGACCGCCGCACTTTCGGCGCGCGACCTCTACGCGCTCGCGCGGGCGAAGATGGCGCTCGGCGGGCGGGCGCGGCTCGAAGCCGCTTCGCAGGACCTGGTCGCCGCGATCCAGCAGGCAGCGGACGATCCGGAGCCGAAGATCGCCTTCGCCGAGCTCAAGTTCCTGGTCTACGGCGAGGCCGCGGGCTTTCCGAGCGGCGACCCGGACCTGCGCAAGGTCCTCGACCAGCATGGGGACGTCGAGGACGCCCTCCTCGCGCTCTATCGCATCCGCTCGGCGAACTTCCAGAAGGACCCGTCGCTCTCGGAGGAGTACCTGAGCCGGGCGCTGGCGCAGAACCCACGCTGTGTGGGGGCGCTGGTCGCGCGCGGCGCCGTGCTGATCGTCGATCGCCGCTTCGAGGAGGCGGCCGAGGTGCTCGACAAGGCGCTGCAGATCAACCCGCGTGACCGGGACGCGCTCTGCCATCGCGCCGCTGCCGCCTACCTGCTGCACGACGAGGCCGAACACGCGGCGATCTCCAAGCGTCTGCTCGCCGCCGACCCGAAGTGCCCCGAGCTGCCGCGCATCCTCGGCGAGCACCTGGTCGGCCTCTACCGCTTCGCCGACGCGATCCCGTGCTTCGAGCAGGCGCTGGAGCTGGATCAGGAGCACGTGCCGGCGCTGCACGGGCTGGCCAAGGCCCTGGTCTACACCGGCCAGGGGGAGAAGTCGGTCGCCGTGCTCGACCGCGCGAAGAAGCTGCAGGACGGGTTCGTGCACGCCTGGCGCAACAATGCGCTCGCGGTCGAGGACCTGTTGCGCGCCGATTACACGCGCGTCGAGGCCGGCAACTTCGAGTTCCTGATGCACAAGCAGGACTTCGAAGTGCTGAAGAACTACCTCGTGCCGTTGCACGAAGAGGCGCTGCGCGTGCTCGGCGACAAGTACGGCTTCCGCCCGGACGGCAAGGTGCGCGTCGAGGTCTACCACGAGTGGGCCGACTTCTCGGTGCGCACGATCGGGTTCCGCGGGTTCACGGCGCTCGGGGCCTGCTTCGGCCGCTTCATCACGATCGCCTCGCCCGTCGACCCGGACCTGCGCAAGCTCGACTTCATGTGGAGCGCGACCGTCTGGCACGAGTACGCGCACGTGCTGACGCTGGGCCTCTCGGCGCACCGCGTGCCGCGCTGGTTGACCGAGGGCGCGTCGGTGCACGAGGAGCGGCAGAAGAACCCGGCCTGGGAGCGCGGGATGGACCGCGAACTCCTCGATGCGTGGCACAACGGGGAGATCTATCCGCTGCGGCTGCTGAACCAGGCGTTCCGTGGTCCCCGGATCCTGTTCGGCTACTACCAGGGAGGCCTGGTCGTCGACTACCTGGCCGAGAAGCACGGCTTCGCCAAGGTCGTCGAGATGTTGAAGGCCTACGCCACCGATCTGCCTGCCGAAGAGATCTTCCACAACACCTTCGGCTACTCGACGCAGGACTTCGACCGGCGCTTCAAGGAGCACCTGTGGCAGACGCGGCTCGCGCACCTGCGGATCACGCCGCGCTACGATCCGCGCGCACTCGAACGCCTGCGCACCCGGATCAGCAACCACCCTGACGATCACGAGGCACGGGTCGCGCTCGGCTTCGGGCTGCTGCAGCACGGCAACCCGATCGACGCCGGGGTCCAGCTCGCCGCCGTGCTCAAGCGCGAACCCAAGCATCCTGGCGCGCTGCTGCTGCAGGCCGAGCTGCTGCGCAGCAAGAAGGAGCTCGCGGCGGCGCGCGCGGCGTATGCGGCGGCCTTCGCGGCCGGGGCCGAGGACTTCGACGCCCGACTGGCGCTTGCCGGGATCCTCGCCGCCGATGGCGACGTCGACGGCGCGATCGCGCAGCTGCAGCTCGCGAAGCGCTGCTGGCCGACGTGCACCGACCAGGCCAGTTCGCCGCACCTGCGCATCAGCAAGCTCCTGCGCCAGGCTGGCCGGGTCGACGAGGCGATCATGGAGCTCAAGCAGTTCTGCCGCGCGACCGCGCGCGCGTTCGCGCCCCGCCTCGAGGTCGCGGCGTTCGAGAAGGCGCAGAACAACCGGCAGAGCGAGGCCCGTTGCCTCGAGGAATGCGTGCAGATCGATCCGTTCCAGCGCTCCGTGCACGTCGACCTCGCCGAGGCCTATGCCGCGCTGGGCAAACTCGATCTCGCGATCCGCGAGATGCAGGTGGCACTCGCCGTGCGGCCCGAACTCGATCGCGAGAACATGGGCAAGAGCAAGGACGAGATCCCGCTGGCCGATGCGCCGCAGGAACGCGCGGCCCGGGCCCGGCTCTGTGTGCGGCTCGCCGAGCTCTGCCGTGCCGCGCTGCGCGACGCCGAGGTCGCCGGCTGGTGGGAGCGCGCGGAGAAGGAAGCTGCCGGGACCGAGGCCGAAGCCGAGGTCGCGGCGGCCCGTCGCGGCCGGTGACGCCTGCGCGGGGGCATGCCCGCGCGTTTGCCGGCGTCGTTCCCGCGGGCTAAGGTGCCGGGTCGTCCGGCCGCCATGCAGTCCCTGTTCCACGATCTCTGGTCGCGCCTGCGCAGCGTGCTGCGGGAGTCGGTCGGCGAGGCCGCGTACGAATCGTGGCTGGAAGAACTGCAGCCGCTGACCATGGAGCGGTCGATCTGCTACCTCGAGGCCAAGAACCGCCTGATCGCGGAGCGCGTCGAGCGGATGTTCAAGCCGGCGATCGCGGCCTGCCTCGCGCGCGAACTCGGGGTCGCGGTGGGGGTCGAGATCGTGCCGGCGCCGGACGTGACACCGCCGGAGCAGATGCTGGTGTCGCCGCTGCAACCGATCCTGGACGCCAGCAACGAACCCGCCCTGCTGGCGCTCGAGGCGCTGCTCGCGGGCAAGGACCTGGGCAGCAAGCTCTTCGTGATCCACGGGGCCGAGGGCGCCGGCAAGAGCTACCTGCTGCGCTGGTACGTCGCGCAGTGCCAGGACCGGCCGCTCGTGTTCGACGGGCTGAAGCTGTTGCACACGATGCAGGCCTGCCTCAAGGAGCAGCGGTTGCTCGGGCTGCGCGCCGAGCTGGCCCAGGACGTGCCGTTGGTGATCGACGGCGTGCACCGGCTGCGCGGCCACCGGCGTCTGCAGCAGGAACTCGCGCAGATCCTGGTCGCGCGGGAGTCGTGCCGCGCGCCGGTGATCATGGCCTCGCGCCACCACCCGAAGGAGATCTGGGAGATCGAGCCGGCGCTCGCGAGCCGGCTCTGCGCCGGGTTCGTCGTGCGCCTGGACGTGCCCGGCCCGCACGCGCGCCTGCGCTACCTGCGCGCGCTCGAAGGATCGGCGTCCCGCAACGGCCGCGCCGCCGACGTCGAACGGCTGGCCCGCGAGGTCCGTGGCACCTTCGGCGAGGTCCGCCGGGCCTGGATGCTGGACCGCCAGCGCCTCGACCCCAAGTCCCACCCGCGCTACCTGCAGCTGATCGATCCCGGCGCCATCTACCGGCGCCTGCGCGACAAGGTCGCCGCCGAGCTCAAGGTCCCGGTGGCAGAACTGCTCGGGGAGCGGCAGACGCGGCGGGCGAGCTTCGCGCGGCAGGCGCTCGCCTGGCTCTGCGTGCGCGAGGGCATGTCGCAGGCCGAAGTCGGCCGCGCGATGGGGGGCCGGTCCCGGGCCGCGATCAGTTACGCGGTCAAGACGCTGACCCAGAGGATGCAGGACTCCAGCGAGATCCGGCAGCTGGTCGAGGGTCTCGGTTGAGTCTCTACCTGGCGCTGGATGGCATCGACGGTTGCGGCAAGAGCGCGCAGGCGCGGCTGCTCTGCGATTGGTTCGAGGCGCAGGGGGCCGAGGTCGTGCACCTGCGCGAGCCGGGCTCGACCCCGCTCGGGGAAGCGCTGCGGGCGCTGCTGCTCGACGCCCGGACCGGGGCGCTTGCCCCCCTGACCGAGGCCCTGCTGTTCACGGCGGCGCGGGCCGAGCTGCTGCGCCAGCAGGTGGCGCCGGCTCTCGCACGTGGTGCCGTCGTCGTGGTCGAGCGCTGCTGGTTGGCGACCCTGGTCTATCAGGGGCACGCGCCGCTCGATCCAGCGCAACGCGTGCCCTTGACCTTCCTGCGCGAGCTGCAGCAGCGCGTGCATGGCGACCTGTGGCCGCAGCGGGTGTTCGTGCTCGACGTCGATCCCGCCAAGGCGCGGGGCAGGACCGGCCGGCGCGCGGGCGGCGAGGACCGGATCGAGGCGCGCGGGGCCGCCCACGCCGCGCGCGTGCGCGAGGGCTACCTGCAGCTCGCGCAACAGGAACCGCGCGCGCAGATCGTCGACGCCGCGCCACCGCTCGAGCGCGTGCACGAAGTGCTGCGCAGCGCCGTGCAACAACTGCTGGGAGCCGGGCGGTGAGCGCGGCCGCCGCGATCGGCGACGGCGTGCTCGGCCAGGGCGTGGCATTCGCCCACGCGCTCGCCCAGGCGCGGGCGCTGCGGCTCCCGCACGCGCTGCTGGTCACCGGGGCCATGGGCACCGGCAAGACCCTCGCGAGCCGGGCCCTGGCCCAGGCGCTGCTCTGCGAAGGCGTGCTGCCTGCCAGCGCCTGCGGCGCCTGCACTCCCTGCCGCAAGGTCGCCCACGATCAACATCCGGACCTGATGCTCGTCACCGTGCCCGAGGACAAGACCGAGATCCCGGTCGAACACGTGCGCGAGCTGCAGTCCCACCTGCAGCTGCATGCGCTCGAAGGGCGCGCCCGCGTCGCGCTCGTCGACCCCGCCGACGCCCTCAACGAGCAGGGGCAGAACGCGCTGCTCAAGACGCTCGAGGAGCCGGGCGCGAATACGTTCCTGCTGCTGCCCACGAGCCAGCCGGAGGCGCTGCTGCCGACCGTGCGGTCGCGGGTCGGCCGCCTCGCGCTGCGTCCGCTCGAGCCGGCAGGGCTCGCGCAGCTCCTCGCAGCGCGCGGGCACCCGGATCGCGAAAAAAACGCGCTCGCGGCTGCGGCGGCGCGCGGTTCGCTCGGCCGCGCCGAGGTGCTCGTGGCCGAGGACCTGGCGGCGCTCGTGGCCCTGGCCGATCAAGCGCTAGTGGGGGATCCGCAGGAGTCGGCACCAGCCCTAGCGCGCCGTGCCCTGACCGGCGCGAGCGGCCGCAGCCAGGTCGAGGCGCGCGCGCGGCACTTCCTCCACCTCGTGCGTTGGCGCCTGCTCGCGCGGGTGGGTGCTGCGCTTGCCGCGGGGGATGACCCGGCCTACTGTCCCGGCCCCCTCGACCGATGGATCAGCCAAGGCGAAACACTCTGCGACATCGAGACCGATCTCGATCTCTCGGTGCCGCCGGAGCAGGCACTCACGGGTGCCCTGCTGCGCCTCCAGGACTGTTCCTAGGCGTCCGCAAGGACAGCCGTTCCGGCTGGGGGATTCGGTGTGGTGGGAGGGCTTCGTCACCCGATGCCATGGACCGGTCAGGGTCATGGCAGCCGTGGCGCAGGCTCAAGGGCGGTTCCGGGTTGGTCGATAGAGGCAGCATTCGGCCGTGCCGAACGGCTGCAGCGATGCAGAGGAACCGCCGCCATGGGATTTCCGCAGAATCAACCGAACGACGCCGACGCTGAGCCGGAGACCCCGGCCGCCGACCTCGAGCCGCGGGACGGTCTCGAGGAGAGGATCCTGCAGATCCGTCGCCGGGACCGGCGTTTCGCCCGCAACGCCTACTTCTTCGCGCTCGACGCCCTCGACTACACGATGGTCCGCCTGGGTCGCGATCGGAAGACCGGGGAAGAACGCCACATCGGCGGCAAGGACCTGCTGCTCGGCATCCAGGAGCTCGCGGCTGAGCAGTTCGGCCCGATGGCGCTCGTCGTGTTCCGCCGCTGGGGCGTGCAAACGGCCGAGGACTTCGGGGAGATCGTGTTCAACCTGATCGATGCCGGACTCCTGAGCCGACGTCCCGAGGACTCGCGCCTCGACTTCGCGAGCGGCATCGACTTCGAGCGCGTGTTCGCTGACAAGTATCGCGCGCGGATCGCCGCGATCAGCGAGCAGCCGCAGTGACCGGCTGAGCGCCTGGCCCGGAGCGCCGATGGCCGGCATCGCCGAACAGGAACCAGCAGCGCCCGGCGTGTCGAGCCCAGCGCCCAGGCCCGCTGGCCGCCCGCCCGCGATCGCGATCGGCGTGGTCGCCGGCACCGTGCTGCTCGGGCTCTGGGTCGTCTACGAGTTCCGCGCGGTGTTCGGACCGATGCTGCTCGCGGGCGCCCTGAGCTACATCCTGGAGCCGCTGGTCGCCGGCCTGGTGCGGCGGCGCTGGCGGCGCGAGTTCGCGGTCGTGGGGGTCTTCACCCTGCTCTGCGTGGCCGTGCTCGCGACCGTGGCCCTGATCGGGTGGCAGGCCGCGGACACCCTGAGCAGCGCCGAGTCCCCGCTGCGCCAAGGCCTGCTGCAGCTCGTCGAGCAGGTGCAGGCCGTGCTCGGCGGCGCGCGCGGCGAAGCCCTGCGCAACAAGGCCCAGGCCCTGCTCGATTCGGATGCCTCGCGTTCGATCCTGAAGTTCGTCGAGGACATCAGCGAGACGCTGATCGGCGGGGCCGCCTCGGCCCTGAACTTCCTGTCGATCGTGTTCCTGCTGCCGGTCTACGTCTTCTACCTGATGCTGATCCTGCCGCAGGTCTGGCAGTGGCTGCTCGCGCACATCCCGCGCGCCGACCGGGAGCGCACGCTGCGCGTGCTCGGCGAGATCCACGACGGGCTGGCGGCATTCCTGCGCGGGCGGGTCGTCGTGGGCATCCTCAAGGGCGGGTTCACCTCGCTGGGTCTCGCGCTCTGCGGCACCCCGTCCGCCGTCGCGCTCGGGCTGCTGAACGGCCTGTTGGCCGTGCTGCCGTACGTGGGGCCGATGATCGCGTTCGTGGCTGCCGCAGCGCTGACGGCGGCCGGCCACCCGCAGGTCGGGCACGTGATCGGCGTCGCCGCCGTGTTCGTCCTGGCCGAAGGGCTCGAGGGGTTCGTGCTGATCCCCTGGCTCCTCGGCAAGCAGGTGTCCCTGCATCCGCTGACGATGCTGTTCTGCGTGGTGTTCTGGGGCTACGC
>CAZSKV010000425.1:0-5603 GCA_964607495.1 uncultured candidatus Brocadiaceae bacterium | reverse complement strand
CGCGAAGCCCTTCGCCGTGGCCGACACCTGCAAGGGGACGCCGGCGTCGACACCGCGCACTTCATAGCGGCCGTCGGCGTCGGTCCTGACGCTCGCGCGGCTGCCGCCGAGCGCGCCGAGATCGATCCCGCCCATGCCCTGGGTCAGGGCCGCGAGCGGATCCTCGGCGCCACCACCCTGGCCGGCGCGCCGCACACTCACCGTCGCGTTCGCGACGGGCAGACCCTTGGGGTCGCGCACGGTTCCGCGCAGAGCCGTGCGATCGAGGTCGAGGTCCAGCACGTTCGCGCCGAACCGCAGCTCCACGCGCACGACGGTCGGCATCTGCCGGTCCTTGTGGGTCACGCGCAGGCGATGCGCCCCTGCCGGCAACTCCTGCAAGGCGTAGCTGCCGTCCTCGGCCGAGCGCGCGTTGCGCCCGCGGCCACCTCGTCCCATCTCGCCGAGCGCTGCCGCCACGCGTTGCTCGGGGCTGTCCTGGTTCGCCTCGTTCGCGCTGCCGGGGCCTTCCTGGAACGTGATCCGCGCGTCTGCGAGCGGCACGCCGTTCTCGCGCACCACGCCGCGCAGGGATGCAGTCAGCGCCTTCGTGAGTTCGAGGCTGGCCGCCGCGCCGTCGGTCACTGCGACCGCCTGCCAGCCAGGCTCGTTGGCCGCCGCACCTGCGCCCCGCACGCCGAAGCGGGCGCCGAGTTCGCCAAGATCCACGCCGCCGCCACGCCGCTCGCTGAGGCGGAACTTGTGGGTGCCGGGGGCCAGGCGACGGAACTCCGTGCGCCCCTCGGCATCGGTCTGGGTGGTGCTGCGGCCGCCTTCGGGCGCCGCGTGCTCGACGCTTGCCTTCGCGAGCGGCTTGCCATCCGCGCCGAGCACCAGGACCGCAACCGAGCCACCGCGCAGCAGACGGACCTGCTGCGCCGTGTCCTCGGCCGCCGGCATCGTCACGGTCTGCGCGTGGGGCGCGTGCGCGGGCGAATCCACGCGCAACGTCGCCGTGCTGCCCGGCAGCGCGTTCAGCACGCACTGGCCCTGGTCATCCGTGCGGCCCTGGCCGGGGCCACCACGATCGGGCAACTGCATCTGCCCCGAGCGCGACGGATCTCGCTGCGGCTGCAGCCGCACCGGGACGTCGGCGACCGGCTTGCCGGTGTCGGCGGCCAGCACGGTCACGCGGAGCACGGGGGCCTTGCGCAGTTCGAGCACGCCGAGGTCGAGGTCGCCACGCGTCGGCAGGACGATCTTGTCGCGTTGCAGCGCAGCGAAGCCGAGGGCCTCGATCGTGAGCTGCAGCGTCGGGCTCTGCGCCTGGCCCTGCTTCGGCCGCAGGTTGCCGAGCGTGACCCGACCCTCCGGATAGGTCCGTTCGCGCATGCCGCCGGCCAGCATGAAATTGCCGACCAGGTCCTGGAGGCCGACACCACCCTGCAGCCGGCTGCGGACCCACCGTCGCTCGACCGGAGACCCGGTCCCGGCGGCCACGACCTGGCAGGTCACGCGGATCCCCGGGTCGTAGCGCAGCTCGACCCCGGTGCTGCCAGCAGCGGCCTGCTTGGGTTCGGAGCACGCACCATCGCCGCGCGCCATCCAGAGCCGATAGGACTTGCCAGCCTGCAGGCCGCGCAGTTCGAACTCCTGGCCGTCCGTGATCGCCGCCGACCGTTCGCCGATCGGCAGGCCAACATCGGCCAGCAGGTCCCCGACGTCGCCGAGCATGCCGAGCAGGCCGGGCTCCGCCTTGCCGGTCTGCTGGATGGCGGCGTGCACACGCAACCCCTTCATGCCCTCCGGCAGGTCGAGGACCTTGCCGCGGATCACCGCGCCAGGCTCGACCACGATCGTGAGGTCGCGCAGTGCTTGTCCAGGCGTGGCCCGCAAGCCGTCGAGCTGCGCGACCGGGTGCTCCGGATGCCGGGCACGCAGTGCGAACTCGCCGGGCTCGACGTGCGCGAGTTCGAAGCGCCCCTCGGCGTCGGTGACGCCGCCCTCGCCATCCCGGAGGTTCTCGAGCAGGTCGGCGCCGGGGAAATCGAGCTCGAGCGCGAAGCCTGGCTGCAGCTCCACGCCCGCACGGCGCGCGACCCTGGCGCCCGCGACGGGCCGGTCCTGACGATCCAGCACCCGCCCGCTGAGCACGGCACCGGGCCGCAGCGGGAGCTGCCCCAGATCGACGTCGGCGGTGGTCGGCCGGGCAGCCCTGCGATCGAGGACCAGGTAGCCGCGCGCCGCGATCCGGAGGCCGACCTGGCGGGCTTCGCCCGGCGGCACCACGCGGAAGCGGCCGTCCGCATCCGTGACCGCGGCAACGCGCTGGTTCAGCTCACCGCGCAACCGCTCGGCGAGCGCCGTCAGGTCGAGCTCGCCGAGGTCGAACGTCGCCGGGTCGAACCCGTTCCGCCCACCGCGCGGCATGTCCAGGCCGCCGGTGGCGAGCACGCGCGCCCCAGCCAGTGGCCGGCCGGCGTCGTCCAGGACCTGGCCGATCAGCGCGGGGCCGGTGGGACTTGCCTTCCGGTCGGCGGCAGGCACCTCGGTCCGCACCGGCGCCTCGGGAGTCGCCGCGGCGGTTGCGGCCTTCGCACCCGCCAACGGGGGCGCGGGATCCGTGGCCGGCGCGTTCGCGATCGCGGGCAGCGCACCTGACCCCTCGCCGTGACCCGTCAGGAACCAGAGGGTTCCGGCTGCGAGCAAGGACAGGATCGCGAGAAGGCCGAGGAGCTGGGTCTTTGGCATGGGGGCTGGAGCGGCACGAGAGTCGGACTCGGGCTTTGTCCAGCCGCGTCAGGCCGGGGACCGGTGTTGCGCCCCGACTCCCAGTCAACGCCCCGCTTCGCGCACGAGCCGCAGCAGCTCGGCGTGCGCCTGCTCCCCTCCGCCCACCACCTTTCCGACCAGCTTGCCGTCCTTGCCGATCACGAACACCGCCGGGATGCCACCCACGCCGAAGTACTCGGTGCTCAGGCTCGCGGCCGTGAAGAGCAGCGGATAGTTGACTCCGAACGCGTCGAGGAAGGCCTGATTGACCGCGACTTCCTGTTCCTGGCTGAGTTCCTGGACCGGCTTGCCCCCATCCGGCACCTTGGCGTCCGGCCCCGAGAAGTCCATGCCGCGGCCGTAGAAGCGCGTGACCCCGAGGACCTGCAAGCTGTCACCCATCTCCTTCTGCAAGGCCACGAGGCCGGGCACGCTCGCGCGGCACGGTGGGCACCAGGTCGCGAAGAAGTCGAGCAGCACGATCTTGCCGCGGTAGCGCCCTATATCGAACGACTCGGGACCGTTCAGGATCCGCTCCGCGGTGAAACCAGCCACGAGGTCGCCGGGCTTCACGAACCGCGGCTGTGTGGGACGGCTCGCAGCAGGCGGCGCCTCGGCATAGAGCGTCTTCAGGAACGCGTCCTTCTGCGCGTCGCCCAGCGCCGACTCGAACACGCCCGCCGCGAGCGCGACGCGCACGAGTGCGGGATTGTCGAGGCGCTGCAGCACGGCCTTGCTCATGCGGCCGAGCAGCGCCACGTCCTCGTAGAGGCGCGTCATGTTCCTGCCCCACCGCTGCAGGGCTGCCGGGTCGGGCTGCGGCTGGTTCGCCTCTTCGCGCACGGCGTTGAGGTAGATGCGGCCGGCCATCGTCCGGTGCTCGCGGTTGGCGATCTCGCGGTGCCGCGCGAAAAAGGCGTCGAGGCTGGCGACGGCGCGGCCGTAGTCCTTCTGTAGGTAGAAGTGCAAGGCCTCCGCGTAGGCGAGGTGCTGGAGATCGTGGCCTGCGTGTTTCTGCAGGAACGCCGCGAGCTTCGCGAGCTGCGCCTCGCCGATCGTCGTGCCCTGTGGTCGTTCGAAGATCGTCGCGAGTTCTTTCTCGGCCGCGGCGAGGTCGGGCTCCTGGGCGCGGGCCGGGACGAGGAGCAGGGGCAGGAACAGGAACAGGAGACGCGGGGTGGAGCGTGTGGACATCAGGATCGGCGCTGCGGCTGGATGCTAGCGCCGGGGATGCGCGACCAGGTGGCCGGGAGATGACCGAGCTGACCTGCTGACGCGCGCAACCCGGGAACGGATCCCCGCAACTTCGTCACCGGTACTTTTCATACGCGGTCACGACGTGGGCGTGGATCACGGCGGCGCGGCCTGAGGCTGGCCTGGACGCGCCGAGATCCGCGCGGAAGCTGGATTCGTCCGGCGCGAACTCGATGCCGAGCGCGCGGAAGTCGATGCGGTCCTGGGTGGCGGGATCGAGGCACTTGAAGCTGCTCTCCTTCGCGCAAAAGAGCAGCCGCGTGCGCAGTTCGGATCGGCTCGGTCCCGCGTCGAGCACCCAGGCGCGTTCTCGAGGCCGGGCGATCACCTGCAGCAGGTCGGGGTCCAGGGGTTGGTCGAGTGGCACGACATCGATCCCGAGGGCCGCGGCCACGGCCATGGGCGCGACGGTGACCACGCACCAGGTGTCGGAGTGCGCGATCGAGCCGACCATGCCTTGCGGCCAGCGCGGCGCACCGTTCGCGCCCACCGGCACGGCAACACCGGGCATCCCGAACCTGGCCAGCAGCCGGCAGGCGAGCTCTCGCCCGGTTGCGAACTCGCGCCGTCGGTCCGTGATCTCCGCCTGTGCACACGCGACTCCAGGGGTGAACAGGGCTTCGAGGCTGTGGGTGCAATCCATGCGGATATGCGAGGCGATGGCTGCGACGAGTGTACGAATTCCTTGCACACGCGCGCATCGTCCACACTGCGAACCCCGCAGGATGCAGACTGTGTCGTCCGAGCTGCCCCACCGCGGATCACCCAGAACCGGATGAACCCCCTCGCCGGGCCATGCCGGGTGAGCGTCCGCCGCCTGGGCGACCACTACCTGGTCGTCGCCACGATGGACGTCGCCGTAGGCGAAGTGCTGCTCGTCGTGACCGGCATCAGCACGGACCGACCGTCGCGCGAAACGATCCAGGTCGGTCCGCACGAGCACCTCGAGCCGCCACGGTCTGATCCCGACCACCACCCCTGGCGCTACTTGAACCACTCCTGCGCGCCGAATGCGCGCCTGGACGGCCGCCTGCTGCGCGCGACGCAGCCGATTGCGTGCCAGCAGGAGATCACGTTCGACTACAACACGAACGAGTTCGACATGGCCTCTCCGTTCCCATGCACCTGCGGAACTGCCGCATGCCTCGGGCTGATCCGGGGCTACCGCCATCTGACCTCCGCGCAACGTTTCCGCCTCGGAGAGGGCATCGCCGAGCATCTGCGCACGCTGACCGCCGCGGACCCCTGCTGACGGATGCGGATCCCGGACCTCTTCACGACTGCCGCTGCGCATCACGCCGATCGGCTCGCGATCGACGTCCCGCCGGAGTCGGGACGGGCCACGCGCCAGACCGCGACCTACGCCGAGCTCGCGGCGATGGCCGCGGCGGTGACGCAAGCGCTGCGCGCACACGTTTCCGGTGAGTGCATCGTCGCGATCCTGCTCGCGCGCGATGCCCCGCAGCTCTATGCGAGCCAGATCGGCGTCCTGGCGGCGGGTGCGGCCCATCTCTGTCTCGACCCGGCCTTCCCGGATGCGCACCTCGCGCACGTGCTCGCGGATTCGGGCGCCGTCGTGCTGCTGACCGACGCGAACG
>CAZSKV010000424.1:0-6989 GCA_964607495.1 uncultured candidatus Brocadiaceae bacterium | reverse complement strand
GATCACCGAGAAGGAGGTGCGCGAGGAACGGGTGCTCTACCTCGAGCACGGCAAGCCGAAGCTCTTCGGCGCGAAGAAGGACAAGGGCATCCGCCTGACCAGGGATTCGCAGCCCGAGGTGGTCGTGCTCGGCCAGAACGGCGTCACCGAGAAGGACGTGCTGGTGTGGGACGAGACGGCCGAGAACCCCGCGGTCGCCATCGCCCTCAGCATGATGCCCGAGAGCACGTTCCCCGTGCCGGTCGGCGTGTTCCGCAACCGGCGCAAGGTGCCGTTCGAGGTCGGCCTCAACACCCAGATCGCGACCGCCAGGCAGAAGCGCGGCGCGGAGACGCTGCAGCAGCTGCTCGAGATGGGGGAGACCTGGGTGGTCGGCTGAAGCGCCGCCGCCGCCCCTGCACGAGCCTTCCGCCGCCCCTGCTGTCGCGCCTCAGGAATGTCCATGGCTACGAGGCACTTGATCACGTGCTTTCCGGTCTTCTGTGACGGCACCTGGGTCAGCTACACCGCGGTCTCGCTCTGCGAGGCCATGCAGGCGCCGGATCTCCAGGTTGCCTTGCACGTGCCTGCGGCCACGGGCCCAGGCCGCCGGCCGTTCGTGCGGCCCGTGGTGCCGACCTGGCTGATCCCGATCGCCTATCGTATCGACCCACGCGAGCGCTGGATCGCCCCGCGTCTGTGGCAGCGCGTTGGCGCCGCGCTGCGGCCGGGCACGCTCGCCTACTTCTGGCCGGGCACGCCGCAGCACCTCTACGACCGCGCGCGCGCGCGCGGCGCGACCATCGTGACCGAGCGCATCAACAGCCAGCTCGCGAATGTGATGCGCATCCTGGATGCCGAGTTCGGCCGGCTGGGGCTGCCGCCGACCCACGGGCTCACGGCCGAGATGCATGCCGCCGAGGTGCGCGAGCTGGAAAGCGCCGACTACGTGTTCGCGCCCAGCCCGTTCGTCGCCGCCTCGCTGACGGCCGTGGGCATCCCGGCGGCGAAGGTGATCCCCGCCAGCTACGGCTGGGATCCGCGGCGGATCCAGCCGGAGACGCGCCGCCGCGGTGCCACCGCGCCGACCTGCGTGTTCGTCGGCACCGTGTGCATCCGCAAGGGCGCGCACTTGCTGCTGCAGGCCTGGCACCGCGCGCAACCCAAGGGCGCGCTGTGGCTCTGCGGCACCGTGCGCGATGAGGTGCGGAAGGTCGCGGGCGCGTTGCTGCAGGCCCCCGGTGTCGAGTGCCTCGGCCACGTGGACGACATCGACCGGCGGCTCGCGCAGGCGGAGATCATGCTGTTCCCGACGCTCGAGGAGGGGAGTCCCCTGGTGATCTACGAGGCGATGGCCAGGGGGCTGGCGATCGTGACGACTGCGGTGGGCGCCGGGGCGGTGTTGCGGGACCAGATCGAAGGCATCGTGCTCGATCCCCACGACCAGGATGCCTGGGTCGCGGCGATCCATCGCCTGTGCAGCGACCCCGACCTGCGGCTGCAGCTTGGTGCCGCGGCGCAGGCGCGCGCGCGTGAGTTCACCTGGGAGCAGGTAGGTCGCCGCCGGCGTGAGGCGTTGTTGCAACGGCTGGAGGCTGGTCGCATCACCTGAGCCCGGCGCGGGGACCAGCTTCCGTTCAGCTGATGGAAACCAGCGCCGAGAACAGTCCACCCAGCCCGACCCCCGCCGCGATGTAGCCGCGCCGGGCCTCGAGCGCGAGCAGGGCGGCGGGCGCGAGATACCCGAGCTGCGTGAGGGGCAGGCTGCGCCAGAGCCATGCCGCGCCGGCCTCCGCGTCGGGGGCGGCGATCCGGTAGGCGGCGAGAGCAAGCGGTTGGCCGAGCAGGTGCAAGCCGAGCGCGAGGGCGATGCCGAGCGCGAGGTCGTACGTCGGCTCGGCTTTTTCGTCTTGCTGCATGGCCCGGGGGAGCGGCTGATCATCGGGCAGCGCGCCCCCACGGGCCAACGCTCAGCGCAGGGGCACCAGGCTGACCTCGCGGAACTGGATCTCGCAACCCTCGGATTGCAGGCAGATCTTGCCGGCGCCATCGGCGCAATCGAGCGCCACGTTCTGCACGCTGCCGTTGACCTTCAGCGTGACCGTGCGGCCGTCCGCGACGATCTCGTATTCGTTCCACTCCCCGACGGGGCGCTCGGCCAGCGAGAGCTTCCTGGTGTTGCGCCCCTTCGTGCGCGTCGGGTCGGGCTGCATCGCGACGTCGTCGATGTTCCAGAAGTCGCCCGCGTTCTCGTGTTGCAGCTGCGCCTCGATGCTCTTCGGCCAGACCTTGTCGGGACCGGTCATCCGGATCAGGACGCCGCTGTTGCCCGTGGCCTTGGTCTCGGGATTCCAGCGCCAGACGACGCGCAACGTGAAGTGGTCGTAGTCGGCTTCGGTGCGCAGGTAGCCGGCAGGCCGGCCCTTGCACACCAGGACGCCGTCCTGCGCGACGCTCCAGACCTCGTCCCGCGTCTTGCCGTCGTTCAGGTGCGCCGTCCATCCGGTCAGGGTCTTGCCGTCGAAGAGACGTTGGGCCGGCTTCTGGTGCAGTTCCTGGATGCGGATGTCGCGGTACCAGACGTCGTCGCCATGGTCCTGGAAGCAGAGGAATCCGCGTGGCTCCTTGGCGAACCCGGGCATCTTCGCGAACTTGCTGGCCGCGATCAGTCCGGCGAGCGCGGGGCTGCCGAGTTCCGCGGTGACGACCAGCTTGCCGTTCAACCAGTGCTGGATGCGGTTCTGGTCGACGACGATCCGTGCCTCGTTCCACGCACCGACCTTCTGCAGGCTCCTGCCTTCGCCGGCGATGAGCGCGTAGAGCGAACCGGCCGCCGTACGCGCATCCTTGCCATCGGCATGGCCGGCATCGTCGAGGACCTGGTACTCGGGCCCGGTCCGCCACGGCGCGTTCTCGCGTTCGGAGACGCGGTACATCACGCCACTGTTGGCGCCGGGGGCGACCTTCCAGGCGAAGCGCAGGTCGAAGTCGGTGAACTGATCGACCGGCATGATGTCGCCGCCACCGCCACCCTTGTGCACGTGCAGGGTGCCGGAGTCCACCGACCAGCCCGTGGCCGGAAACGTGTGCTTGCGGAAGCCACGCCAGCCGTTCGTGGTCTTGCCGTCGAAGAGCAGGCGGAACCCTGCAGCCTGCTCCGCAGCACTCAAGGTGTTCGCGGCGGGAGGCGTGGGTTCCTGGGCACAGAGCAGGGAGAGCGGGAGCAACCAGGCGAGACCGTGCTGCATGGCGCGGCACTCTAATGCGGCGCGGCGGCCTGCCTCCAGGTCCGTGCCGCGCTCGCCGCTCAGCGCGTCCGGCCCTTGAGGCCGTTCGACGCGGCGAGCGCGAAGCTCGCGCCGGAGTCCAGGAGCCACGCCTGGGCGTAGGTGTCGACGTTCTTCGGCAGCCCCGGTGGCAGATCCAGGATCAGGTGGAACGCCCCCGCGGCGTCGGTCGTGAAACCGGCCAGCAGCGCTCCGCTCGGTTGCGGCACCAGCGTGCCGCCGAACAGCGGCAGATCGGCGCGCGCGACGTTGAGCACGAGCACCGCGGGGGTGCCCGAGGCCCCGGCGGTCAGCAGCCACTGCGCGTGGTCCTGGCCGGTCATCGTGCCGAGACCCTCGAGCAGCGGCGGGCCGTTGCTGCCCGATTTGGCGAGCCCGAGATCGGTCCAGGCCGAGGCCTGCACGGTGGCCGTGGCGATGACCGGCGCAGCCTGGGCCTTGCCATCGCCCGCGGTCACCGTGCACTCGACGAGATCACCGAGCTGGGTCGTGCCGGCAGGGATCGCGTCGGCGTGCGCGGCCGTGACCACGTCGCGGACGACGTTCCCGTTCACCTTCCAGCGATAGCGGAAGCGCACGAGGTCGTAGTCCTGGTCGTCGACCAGCATCGGTATGCTGACCCGGCAGAACACCACCCGATCGGGCTCGGGGATGCGCGGGTCGAGCTGGGCCAGGATCGGCTCAGGGGCGCGGTTGAAGCCTGGATCGAAGCTGCTGCGCACTGCGAACGGCAGGGTCGCGAAGATCTTGCCGTTGATCTCGAGCTCGAAGATCCACGTGCCCGTGATCTGGTGCAGGTCCGGGAGGTCGTAGCGCCAGTAGAACGGCCACCAGCGCCGGTAGTCGGCCGGTGTGAACGGCGTCGGCGGCGACTCGTAGGCGAGCGTGCTGTCCGGCCGCTTGAAGCGCGTCCGCCACTGCGCGCCGGCCGGTTGATTCAGGACCGTGCACCAGAAGTGGAAGTACTGGTCCGCGAGCGCGAGCTGGCCGCCTGCCGGCGGGCGCTCGGGGAAGGGCAGCACGCTGGCTGCGGTCGGATCGTCGCGCGTGATCCCGCAGTCCCAGAGCCGATGGCTCTCGTCCCAGGCGGGCTGCCACGCGAACCCGGGCACACCCGGGTTGCAGGGCCCGGCATGCGGCTCGACGAGCCTGGTGCCGTCCCAGGTGCTGAAGTGCAGGTGGGGGTAGGAGCTGTGCCCCGACGACCCGGTGAGTCCGATCTGCTGACCGGCACGCACCCACTGGTTCTTCTGCACGGCGACGCTGCCCTTGCGCATGTGGAAGTACGAACAGACCCGGCCGGTGCCGTGGTCGAGCACCACGTAGTTGTTCGGTTGGTGGGCCGCGGCCGTGTTGCGGTCGAAGTGCCCGTCCTGCGCATCGATGACCCGCCCGTCGCGCGCAGCGAAGATCGGCACCCCAATGTCCTGCTCGGCGAACGAGCGGATGCACGAGTCGCATGCGTCGTGCCCGTCATAGGTGAACGGCTTGCACAGGAAGTCACGGATGCCGGGCGTGGGATCGAGGTCGGCGTAGAACCACGCGAACAGGTCGCGGCCCGGTTCGCCGCCCTGGGGGTAGAACGCGAAGCTGGCCTGGTTCGCGCTCGGCAAGGTCACGAACCCCTGCGTGCGTGCATACTCGGCGATCCGTTGCGCCAGGAGCGCCCGCTCCGCGGGCGTCACGCAAGGTGCAGGCTGCCGCAGCGCTTCGCTCGTACGGCCGGGCACGAGGCCGCCGCTCTGGGCGAGCAGCGGGCCCAGGAGCGCGGCGGCGAGCAGCCCGCACCGGGCAACGAATCTGGTACTGCGATGGACGCCGAGCCGCATGGAATGGAGCGAAGGAGCGGGAACCCCACGGCCTGCCGGCTGCAAGCCGCACCGGGCAGGAGCCTGAACTCTAGCACGCGGCAGGCAGGCGCTGGTCGTGCCGTGGTCAGGTTGCCAGCAAGCCGGTGCCAGGCGGCATGGTCAGAGCGGCCGCAGGTAGAAGCGGTCACATCCGTGATGCCCGGTGGCACCGAGGGGAGCGCAGATCGCGGCGAAGCCGAGCCGGGTGTAGAGCTGGCGGGCGGCGTGCATCTGTTCGGTGGTCTCCAGGTAGCAGCGGCGGTAGCCCGCGTCGCGCATGCGCTGCAGCAGGAGTTCGAGCAGGGCCCGGCCGGCGCCCCGACCGCGCAGCGCCGGCAGGAAGTACATCTTGCGCAGCTCGCAGGTCTGCTCGCTCGCCGGGACCCCGGCCAGTGGCCCGAAGCCGCCGGCGCCGAGCACACGGCCGCCGGCGCTGACGACGTAGTACTGGGCGGGCCCGCCCGGATAGGCCTGCGTCATGTGGTCGACCTCGGGATCTTGGATTGCGAAGCCCGCGCCGCTGCACGCATACTCGGTCATGACCGTGCGGATGATCGCGGCCACGGCGGGGTCGTCGGCGGCCGTGATCGGACGGATCGACACGCCATCGGCGAGTTCGACGACAGGCCTACCAGATGCTGCGGGTTCCACTGCCTTGGGTTCTCCTGACCGTGCTGTCCTGCACCGGGGCAGCGCATGATACGAAACCCGTGGACTTTCCGATCCGCGGCGCCTGGCTGCACGGGCGCGAGCATTTCGGCCTCGACTCGGCGCACGGGGACGCTGCCCTCGCGCGCATGCGGGCACTCGGCGTCACGCACGTGGCGATCGGCCAGGAAGTGCTGATGCCGGTCCTGGCCGAGCCGAAGCTGGTGTTCGGACACGACGACGCCGAGCTGCGGTCGGTGCTGCGGCGCGTGCGCGCGGCCGGACTGCAGGCCTTCCTCCTGCCGCGGATCGAGAGCCCGGACTTCTTCAAGCCGCCGTACCCGTTCCGCGCCGACATCCGTTTCGAAACGGCCGAAGCCTGGGAGCAGTTCCACGCCGAGATCGAGCGCATGGGTCTCCACTACGGCAGCCTCGCGCAGAGCGAAGGGGTCGCGATCTTCGGCCTCTCGCTCGAACTCAAGCAGAGCGCGAAGGGCTTCCCCGAGCGCTGGCGCGCGATCGCGCGCAAGGTGCGCACGGTGTTCCACGGCCAGATCGCCTACTCGGCGAACTGGTACGACGAGTGGGAGCAGATCACGTTCTGGGACGCGCTCGACTTCGTCGCCGTGGGCGCCTACTTCGAGATCCCGGAGAAGGACCGCATGACCGACCGCGCCCCGCCACCCTGCCGCGACCGCGCGGGCCTGGTCCGCGCGTGGCAACCGATCGTGGCGCGGCTGGCGGCAGCGGCAGCGGCGGCGAACAAGCCGATCCTCTTCACCGAGATCGGCTACACCGGCTACGCGGACTGTGCGGAGCGGCCCTGGGAGTGGGCCGGCAAGCAGGCCAAGGGCACGGCGATCGACCATGCGCGGCAGGCCGATGCGCTGGCCGCGGCGCTGCAGGCGTTCGGGAACCGCCGCGACTTCGCCGGGATGTTCGTCTGGAGCTTCTTCACCGACACGCAGTACGTGAAGGACTGGGAGTACGCGCTCGAGGGACGGCCAGCGCAGGCGGTGCTCCGCCAGGCGTACTCGCGCCGTCCCTGAGCGCGCGGCGGACCGGCCACGAGTCGTTGCCAAACGTCTAGCACGACTTTGTCAGGTTCTGCGTAGTCGGGGCTTGTACTTTTTCCCGATCTCCGTACGAGAGTGCGTGCTTGGCGTTCCGCGCACACGCACTCATGGAGCGGCTTGCGCGATTCCTGGATGGATTCGCGGGGTGC
>CAZSKV010000423.1:0-5556 GCA_964607495.1 uncultured candidatus Brocadiaceae bacterium | reverse complement strand
CCGACTCGCTCTACTTCGAGGGCAAGTTCACGCCTGGTCTCTACAGCGATCTCGACAACACGCCGCACACCGAGGACTACAAGTGGTACGGGAACGCCCTCCTGGTGGGCCGCGCGAACGAGGACGTGTTCTGGAAGCTCGGCGTCGGCTACGACGGCCGCTTCGAGGATCTCCCGGTCTATCCGCGGCTCGGCCTGACCTGGGTGATGAGTCCGAACTTCCGCTTCGATCTGCTGGCACCCGAGTACGTCGAGTTCTCGTGGTTGCCGAGTCCCTCGGTGATCGCCACGCTCGGCGGCGAAGTCGTCGGCAACGAGTACCGGACCTACTCCTCGGTCGCGACCGGCAAGATCGCGCGTGACCAGGAAGTGCAGGAGATCAACGGCTATCTCGGCCTCACGATCCGCCTGAACGACAACTTCGGCGTGTTCGGCAAGGCCGGGCTGACCCTCGGCGGCGACTACGAGATCCGCGACGCGGCGGGACAGAGCTACAAGGGCTCGCTCGAGACCAACTTCTACTTCGAGCTCGGCTTCGGGATCGACTTCTGAGCGTCGAGGATCACAACCCGCCCACCTCGCGGTAGACCGCGAGGTAGCGGTCGAGGCAGGCCCCGAGCTCGTACTCGCGCTCGCAGCGCGCCCGGTTCTCGACGCCGATCTCGCGCCGCAGTTCGGCATCCGCGAGCAGGGCGTCGAGCGAGACCGCGAGGGCCTCGGGCTCGAGGAAGGGCACCAGGAACGGGCGGTTGCGCGCACCGACCATCGCCTCGACGTCGCCGACAGTCGGCGCCGCGATCGGCAGGCCGCAGGCCATGGCTTCGAGCACCACGAGCGGCATCTGCTCGGTCCGCGAGCTCAACGCGAACAGGTCGAAGCCGGCGTAGACCGGCGCCGTGGCGGCGACCGCGCCCCGGAACTCGACGCGCGCCGCGATGCCGAGCTCGCGCGCCAGCTGCTCGCAGGCCGGCCGCTCCGGCCCGTCGCCGACCAGCACGAGCCGCGCGTGCGCCGCCTGCTGCGAGTGCGCGAAGGCCCGCAGCAGCATCGCCTGGTTCTTCTCGCCGCGGAACGCGGCGACGCTGCCGACCACGAGCGGCGTCGCCGGCGCGCGCGGCGTGGGCCGGAAGCTCTGCAGGTCGACGCCGTTCGGCAGCAGCCGGATGCGGGTCGCCGGCTGCCGCCAGCTCGTGCTCGCGATCCGGGCCAGCACCTGGCTCGGCACGATCAGCGCGCGGGCTCCGGGGAGCAGCAGGCGGCGCGCCCAGACCCGCCGGCGCAGTTGCCGCTCGGCTTCCTCCCTGCCGAAGCCGTCCTCGTGGTGCACGACGGCACGCAGACGCGCGAGTCGCGCCCCGAGCAGGGCCTCGATCGCCCCCCAGTTGTAGGTCAGCAGCAGGTCCGGGGCCTCCTGGCGCAACCGTGCGGCGAACTCCCGCCCGGTGCGCAGGAAGCCCGCGCGGGGCGGCGGCGCCAGCTGCAAGACATCGAGCCCTGGCGGGAGCCGGGTCAGGGCGTCGTAGCAGCCGTCCATCGCCACGAGCGTGTGGCGCACGCCGGGCCCCAGGCGTGCGAGCAACTGCGCCGCGCGCACCTGCGGGCCGCCGGGCGCGAAGGTCGCGAACACGTGCAGCACGTGCTTCATGGCACGTGCACGTCGATCGCCTCGTGCACGAAGCGCTCGGGATCCCCGCACGGCCACCAGCCGAGATCGTGCTTGGCGTCGTCGCAGTCGAGCCGGGCGCGGAACGCGCGTGAGCGCAGGTCGTGCAGCGAGGGCCACGCCGGCGTCCGCCCGCCGGCCAGCTTCAGCACTTCCTTCGCCGACTCGATGGTCCAGGTCAACCAGAGCGGTTGCGGCCAGAAGCGGAACCTGCGTCCGGTCCGCTGCGCGACGGTCGCGACGTACTCGGCGGCCGTGAGGCGCACGTCGCCGGCCAGGTTGTAGCTCTTGCCGTCGATCCCGTGCGCGACCAGGGCCTTCTCGATCGCGGCGGCGACGTCCTGAGCGAGCACGAAGGGCAGCGGCTGCCGGCCGAGCCCCCAGCCGACGCACTGGTTGTCACGGGTCCACAGACCGACACCCGAAGGCGCGAGCAGGCCGCCCTCGCCGACCACGATCGCTGGACGCAGGGTCACCGCGCGCAGACCGCGCAGGTTGACGAGTTCGGCCAGAGCCTTCTCCGCCGCGATCTTGCCCCGGGCATACGCCGGCCGCTCGAGCGGTTGCGTGTCCGTCGTCGCATCGCCGCGCACCGCGAAGCGCTCGCCGAGGTAGAGCGCCGCCGTGCTCGACACGAAGACGAATCGCGCGACGCCGTGCCGCAGGCTCGCCTTCCCGAGCGCGTCGACCGCAGCCGCCATGCTCGCCTCCGTGGCGGTCGCGCTGTCCGCGGCGCAGGTCGCCATGTGCACGACGGCCCGCACCCCGGCGAGCGCCCGGTCGAGCACCTCGGGCGCCGTGAGGTCCCCGACGCAGAACCGCAGCCGGGGGTCACGCAGCCGCAGCGGCACCTTCGCCGCGTGCCGCACCAGCAGCGTGACCGGATGCCCGTTCGTGAGCAGCAGCGGGATCAGATGGCGGCCGAGGAAGCCCGTGCCGCCGGTCACGAGCACTTCGCCCGGGCGCGCGGCGCCGCATTCCGGCAACGGCGGCGGCACGTAGGCCGTCGTCTGCACCCCGGCGCTGGCTACCGTCTGTTCGCAGTAGGCGAGCGTGCGTGCGGCGGAGCCCGGATCACAGGGCGCGGCCCGACCGGCGCGCAGGGCCTGGTGGAACGCGGCGATGCTGCGGCGCATGGCCCGCGTGAACTGGTCCTGCGGTGGCAGCAGGCGCAACAGCGCCAGACCGTGCCGTAGCGGCGCGAGCAACCCCTGGCCGCAGAGCGACAGGCCTTGGGTCAAGGCGTTGACGGCCTGGTCGCCGACGTCCAGCCAGCGGCTCTTGCCGCTGCGCGTGTAGGTACCGCGCACGAGGTCGATGCGGACCGTGGCGTCGCTCGCGTAGGCTGCGAGCGCGAGCTCTGGCATCGTGCAGCCGAACTCGAGCTGGACCTGCGCCGTGCCGCGTTCGGCCCGGACCGCGATCTGCCAGCCGGCGACGAAGCGCTGCCCGGTCTCGAGCTGCCGCGCCGGGCTCGGGGTGGCGTGCACCGTGACCGCCGCCCCGAGCATCGCCTCGAGCAACGCGAACGGGTGCACGCCTTGCTCGAACACGATCGCGGCCTCGCTCGCGAACCTCGGATGCGTGGTGTCGCCGGTCTCGAGCTGGCGCAGCGGCACCCGCAGCACGACGCTCAGGTGTTCGAGCCGGCCGAGGCGGCCCTGCGCGAGCTCGCGCGCGAGCCGTTCCACCTGCGGATAGAAGCGCAGCGTGTGGTTGGTGCCGAGCAGCAGCCCGCGCTCTGCGGCAAGACGGCCGAGTTCCGTGGCCGCAGCACTCGTCAACGCCAGGGGCTTCTCGACCAGCACGTGTACTCCGGCTGCGAGCAACTGCTCGGTGACCGCTGCATGGTGCTGCGGCGGCACCAGCACATGCGCGGCGTCGATCCCGCCCTGCGCCAGGAGTTCGCCCAGGTCGCCGTGGGTGCGGGTGATCCCACAGCGCCGCGCCAGCGACTGGGCCTTCTCCCGCATCGGATCGACGACCGCCACCACCGCGGCATCGCGGTTGCGCGCCAGCGCCGCCGCGTGCACCTGGGCGATGAAGCCGGCCCCGATCAGGGCGACGCGGGTGCGCGGTCGGGGGGAGGTCATCGTTTCTGTTTCGGCAGCCAGGGCGTCGCTGGTTTCGCGCTTTCGCGGCCGATGTCAACATCCAGGCGCTTGCGGGGCGCGCACCAGGCGGTAGCCTTCCCCGCCGTCCGGGCCGTAGCGAAGTCTGGTATCGCGTCTGGTTTGGGACCAGAAGATCGGAGGTTCAAATCCTCTCGGCCCGACCACTCTGAAACCCAAGCAGATCGCGGGTTAGCCGCGAACCCGAGCCGCGTCGGCACGGTGCTGCGATGCGAGCGAGTCTCTGGAGATTCCAGAACTCGACCGGAGGCAGCACCCATGAACGCCGAAAGGACTGAGCCGGGCGCCGAGCAGAGCGCCCTCACGACCACGCCGCCGAGCACGTTGCCGGCCGTCTTTCCCAACACGCTGCGCGCTCCCAAGCCCGCGATGGCGAGACCGCCCAAGCTCTGCCGGCACCGATCGAGCGGCCGCGCCTACGTCACCGTTGCCGGCCGCCAGCACTACCTCGGTGCCTGGGGCACGAAAGAGACCAAGGAGGCCTATGCGCGCTTCCTGCTCGAAGCGCGGGCGAGCGGAGGCAGGCCGTCGGTCGCGAAGCCGGAGACGATGACCGTAGCGAAGCTCTGCGACTGCTACGAGAAACACGCACGCGGCTACTACCGGAAGGGTGGCCTCCCGACGTCCGAGGTGGCGGCGGTCATGGCCGCGCTCGCACCGCTGCGCGCGCTCTATGGATCGACGCAAGCTTCGTCGTTCGGACCTCTGGCCCTGAAAGCCGTCCGCGAGGCCCTCGTCGCGAAGGGCTGGGTGCGCAAGTCGGTCAACGGCCACGTCGGGAGGATCAAGCGGGCGTTCAAGTTCGCGGTCGCAAACGAGCTCGTGCCCGGCTCGCTCCTGCATTCCCTGCAGGCGGTCGACGGGCTGCGAGCCGGTCGCACGGAGGCGCCCGATCTCCCGCCGGTGCGCCCGGTGCCCGAGGCCATCGTCGAGGCGACGATTGCGCACTTGCCGCAGGCACTCGCGGCCGCGGTGCGAGTGCAGATGCTGACCGGGATGCGGTCAGGCGAAGTGCTGACGATGCGCGCCGGCGACATCGACCGCACCGGCAAGGTCTGGATCTACGAGCCGCGAGAGCACAAGACGACGCATCACGGCAAGACGCGCGTGGTCGCGCTCGGCCCGAAGGCACGGGAGGCAATCGCGCCGCTGCTCAAGGCCAACCCGGCGGCGTTCGTGTTCTCGCCGCGCGAGGCCGTCGCCGAGCACTACGCAATCCTGCGGCAGGAGCGCAAGACGCCGCTCTGGCCCTCGCACATGCGACACCAGATCCGGAAGCGCACCAGGCATCCGAAGGTACGGGCGGGCGACTCCTACACACCGGCCAGCTACCGCACCGCGATCCGACGCGCGTGCGAGCAGGCCGGCATCGAGTGCTGGCACCCACATCAACTCCGCCACCTGGCAGCGACGAAGATGCGCGCGCAGTACGGGATTGAGGTCGCGCGCGTGCTGCTTGGGCACGCAACGCTCGAAGCAACCGAGCTCTACGCCGAGGCAGACAAGCATCGTGCGATCCAGATCGCACAAGAGGTCGGGTGATGGACCGCAGCGCCACGCCGAGCGACCGCATATCCGTCGCCATCGAGCACGTCGGCACGACCGGAGACGGCCGCGAGTGGCGCGTGCACGTGCGGTGGCAGGATCCAGCCGACTGCGACATCGGCGAGGGTCGCCGCATGGAGACTGTCACCGCAACAGACGTGCGGACGAGTCCAGGGAACACGTAGGATCATGCTGCCGCCGGGCAGGTCGCGGGTAG
>CAZSKV010000422.1:0-2438 GCA_964607495.1 uncultured candidatus Brocadiaceae bacterium | reverse complement strand
GGCCTCTACGTGGTGTTCTATTAGGCAGCTCCTGGGCCGCGCCGCCTCATTACGTCGACCGCGTACAAGGGTAGGCCGGTCGTTCGACCATCGAGGCCCGGCTCGGCAACCTCGCGCCGAATCTCGCCTGCCTTCGAGCTCGAGGTCGTCGCCGGCGTGAATCAGAGCCTCGACATCGTCTGCCAGCCGGCGACCCGGCGCGGGCTCGCGCTCCGCTGGCCCGCGGGCGGCGGCCCGAAGCGCGAGCAGTCGGCGCGCTTCCGGTTCCAGCAGCCCGCCGGCGACGTCTGGGAGTGGCCCCTGCAGGTCGAGCCCGGAGACAAGCCCGGGAGCTTCAGCTCCCCCGCCAGCAGGAACAGCGCGGCGGCCAGTGGGGTTCCGGCGTTGGTTGCGGCCCCCGGCCGCGCTGAGCTGGATTAGGCCCCCGCGCGGGGCATACTCTCCCCCCCGAAAAAACGCCGCCCATGACCAAGCAAGCCGAGAAGCACCAGTTCCAGGCCGAGGTCGACGAGGTCCTCTCGATCGTCGTCAACTCGCTCTACTCGCACAAAGAGGTGTTCCTGCGCGAGTTGATCAGCAACGCCTCCGACGCCCTGGACCACCTCTCGTTCAAGGCCCTGACCGACCACACGCTGCGCGCCGGCGACGAAGCCCTGCAGATCGACCTGATACCCGACAAGAAGGCCGGCACGCTGACGATCCGCGACAACGGCATCGGCATGACGCACGACGACCTCGTGCAAAACCTCGGCACGATCGCCCGCTCGGGCTCCAAGAAGCTGATGCAGTCGCTGCAGCACGAGCAGAAGAAGGACCTGTCGCTGATCGGCCAGTTCGGCGTCGGTTTCTACTCGGCCTACCTGGTCGCCGACCGCGTGACCGTCAGGAGCCGGGCCGCCGGGGCCGCCGAGGCCTGGGAGTGGCAGAGCGACGCGAAGGGCAGCTTCACGGTCGAGCCCTGCACCAAGGACGGCCGCGGCACCGACATCGTGCTGCACCTGAAGGAGGACGAGTCCGACTTCCTGAACGAGTGGACGCTGCGCTCGCTGGTGCGCAAGTACAGCGACTACGTGCGGCACCCGATCCGGCTCTACGTCGACCGCGAGGCGGAGCAGAAGGAGAGCCGCTACGAGACGGTCAACTCCGCGCGCGCGCTCTGGACCCGGCCCAAGGGCGAGGTCACGGCCGAGCAGTACGCGGAGTTCTACAAGCACCTCGGCCACGACTGGGAGGAGCCGCTGGCCTGGTCGCACTTCAAGGTCGAGGGCACGCAGGAGTTCACGGGCCTGCTCTTCGTGCCGCGGCACCCGCCCTTCGACCAGAACGACCGCAAGGCGCGCGGGGTCAAGCTCTTCGTCAAGCGCGTGTTCATCATGGACGAGTGCGAGGCCCTGCTGCCCGAGTGGCTGCGCTTCGTGCACGGCGTCGTCGACTCCGAGGACCTGCCGCTGAACGTGTCGCGCGAGATCCTGCAACAGGACCGGACCACGCGGTTGATCAAGAAGCAGCTCACGAAGCACGTGCTCGCGCTGCTCGAGGACCTCGCAGGAGAGGGCGAGACGACGCACAAGGACGCCGAAGGCAAGGAGACCAAGGAGGACCGCTACCTGGTGTTCTGGGGCGCGTTCGGCCGCGTGCTCAAGGAGGGCATCCACCTCGACCCCGAGCACCGCGACCAGCTCGCGAAGCTCCTGCGCTACGCGACGACCGCGCAGGACGGCCTGACCTCGCTCGACCAGTACGTCGCGCGGATGCCGGCCGACCAGCCCGGCATCTACTTCGTGACCGCGGAGAACCTCGCCGCCGCCCGCCAGAGCCCCCACCTCGAGGCACTGAAGCAGCGCGGTTACGAGGTCCTGCTGATGACCGATCCGATCGACGAGTGGCTGGTGCAGGACCTGCGTGAGTTCGGCGGCAAGAAGGTGCTGCCGGCCGCCAAGGGCGAGCTCGACCTGCCGGGTGACGCGGCGAAGAAGGAGGAGCGCAAGCAGAAGTCGGGCACCTTCAAGGCGCTGCTCGACAAGCTCGAGGACGTGCTCGGCGAGAAGATCAAGGAGGTGCGCCTCACCGACCGCCTGACCGACTCTCCAGCCTGCCTGGTCAGCGACGAGCACGGCCTCTCCCCGCACATGGAGCGCATCCTGCGCCAGCACGGCCAGGAAGTGCCCGCGCAGAAGCGCACGCTCGAGCTCAATCCCGAGCATCCGGTCGTGCAGAAGCTCCTTGCGATGCCCGCCGACGACCCGCGGCTCGCGCCGTGGAGCGAGCTGCTCTACGACCAGGCGTTGATCGCGGAGGGCGGCGTGCCACAGGACCCGGCGCGGTTCGCGCGCGCGCTCACGCAGCTGCTCCAGCAGGCGTGAGCCGCCCGTTGGGACCAGGGAGCACGCTCAGTACCCGATCGTGATCTCGGCGGCGTTCGAGGTGTAGAAGTAGGG
>CAZSKV010000421.1:0-3232 GCA_964607495.1 uncultured candidatus Brocadiaceae bacterium | reverse complement strand
TGTTCCTGAACGAACCCCTGCGGCTCGACTTCAGCAACGAGATCGACCTCGGGAGCGCGAACCTGAACTCGGTGACGTTCACGGTCTTCGATCTGCTCGGCAACCCCAAGCAGGAGCAGCCGGCTGGCGTGTTCAAGATCGGGATCTCGGCGGACGACACGGTGCCCGGCCGGCGCCTGGAGTTCGCGCCGTTCTTTCCGAGCAACGACACCTTCGACAACGGCGGCTTCCGGCCTGGCCGGCGCTACCTCGTGAGCATTCCGGGCGGGGACGGGCGGCAGGGCACGGTGCTGATCGACAAGGCGGCGAAGCCGCTCGCGCAGAGCGTGTCGTTCGAGTTCACGACCGCGGATGGCACGACGCCGCGGCAGCTGTTCCGGGACACCCGGTTCGGCGGCCCGAAGCGGGCCGGCTTCCAGGTGACGCCGGCGAGCGGCGACCGGGTGGCGTTGAACCTCGCGGGCCAGGTGCCGGTCGAGGTGCGGCTCCAGTTCGACCAGCCGCTGAACCCGGCGAGCACGAACCTGCCGGTGTTGGTCGACATGAACCCGACCAAGCGGAACATCGCGAACCGGGGCCGGGTCTACCTCGAGTACGACGATCCGGAAGTGAGCAAGGGCAAGAACACGTGGGTGCCGGCGGAGGTGGATCTCGAGGTCAACACGAACGAGGGCAGCGAACTGGTGCTGCGTCCGATCGGCGTGCTGCCGAACAACGCGACGATCCGGGCGATCGTCGAGCCCGCGGTCGAGGACATGTCGGGAGAGTCGAACCTCGGGGACGCGAGCTTCAACCGGGTGTTCGGGACGTTCACGACGCGGTCGAGCTACGAGCCGCAGTTCGACGCGGTGGTGCAGGAGTTCGTGACCGACGCGGCGGTCGATCGCGATGCGCCGTTCGTCGAGCCGAGGGCCGAGGTCAAGCCCGGCTACCTGAAGGCCGGCTTCGAGTTCGAGGGCTCGGCGACGACCCTGGACTACGAGCCGACGACCCGCGAGGTCGTGCTGAACACCGACTTCACGCAGATCGTGCCGAAGAACTCACTGCCCATCAACGTGTCCGGCGGCGTGTTCCAGTTCCGCAACGTGAAGATCCCGGCAGGCGTGACCGTGCGTGGTGCTGGCACGCGACCGATGGTCTGGCTCGTGACCGGGGACTTCGAGGTCCAGGGCGAGCTGACGGTGAGCGGTGGTGACGGCGGACGTGTCGACACGCTGAACTCCGCGAACTTCCCGACGCCGGGTGGTGTCGGTGCCTGCGGTGGCGGCAACGGTGGCCGCGGCAGTGTGAACGCAGTCGGCCCGACCTATCCGGAGACCGAAGCTGGTTTCGGACCGGGCCAGATCGCCAACCTGGGCGGCAAGGGCGGCAAGATGAGCTGTGCGCCTGGCTGCAGCCGCGGCTCGGGTGGCGGCGGCGGTTCGTTCGCGACCCAGGGCGACCCGTGGTTCAAGTACAAGAAGTCCGGCGCGACTGGCTTCGTGCAGCAGATCGGCCAGGGCGGCTACGGCTGCATCGGCTCCTCTGGCTCACGCAACCAGCTCCCTGGCGGTCTCGCGGGGCCGGTGCCGTTCATCGACAGCCGCAAGGACAATGACTTCTGGGGCACGGGCGTGAACCTCGCGCGGCAGATCCGCATCCAGGGCGAACTGCTGAAGCTGCAGGGAGGTGCCGGTGGCGGTGGCGGTGGCGACCTCTCGAGCACGAACACCTGTTCGACGAACTCGCCGCAGTGGATCAACGACAACAAGGGCGGTGGCGGCGGCGCCGGCGGTGGCGTGCTGGTCGTCAAGGCCCTGGGCTCGATCATCGTTGGCCCGCAGGGTCTCGTGAAGGCCAACGGTGGCCACGGCGGCGGTGGAGAGCAGGCCGGCTCGAACAACCAGGGAGCCGGCGGCGGCGGCGGCGCAGGGGGAATGGTCGTGCTGATGGCCGGCCGCAAGGTCGAACTCTGGACCCACGGCGGCACCTACGCCGGCAACGACTTCGTTTCCTCGGTTTCGGCCGACGGTGGCGTCAGCCTGCAAGGCGAGTTCACCGCCATCAAGATCAGCGACAAGTACCCGCCGCTGCAGGGGGCCTCGATCGACGGCACCCCGACCGGCGGCTTCGGCGGGATGGGCATCGTGCAGATCCTCGCGCCGGCCAGCAGCAACGAAGACGGCACGAACACGGTGCTCGACGACGGCATCACGATCATCGACTCCGTGACCAGGCTGCCGGTCGACGCGACGCGCAAGAAGCAGTACCTGGCCTGGCGCGGCTTCCTGAACGAGCAGGGTGTTGCCGTGGACGACAACGGCACGCCGACCAACATCGGCGACAACGAAGGCGACATCCGCCCGACGCCGATCCTGTTGCCGGCGGTGTTCGGACCGAAGTCCCGGGCGCGCAGCAAGTGGCTGGACACCGGCGCCTCGATCCGGCGCGAACTCGATCAGGCCGATGGCCAGCCGCGCGGCGTCGTGAAGACGACGGTCGGCAGCACGACCTTCGGCGCGGGTCCGGTCTACTCGTTCGCCGGCACGATCACGGACACGGGCACCAACGAGGTCGGCTACATCGCGTATGCGCAGACGGCCGGCGGTGTCGAGCTGCGCTTCGAGACGCCGAGCGAGCTGCAAGGCGTGCTGCCGGCGGACGTCGCGAAGACCGACGCGAACGCGACCTTCGAGGGGAGGCCGGCCTACCGGATCGACCTCCAGGCTGCCGTGCTCGGCGACCTCGCGAACCGTTGGGCGCAGTACCGCACGGCGGTGCTAAACGCCGCGGGCACGAAGCTCGGTGAGTTCCGGATCCTCGGGCACGACGCGAAGTCGCTCTGGGTGTCGCCCGCTGCCGGCCAACTGCCGGCCGGCATCGCGCGCCTGACGATCCTCGCGAAGTTCTTCGACCTGATCACGAACAAGGCGCCCGGCTTCGGCGGGGCCTACACGCCGGTCGGCGCGACGAAGAACTACCCGGTGTCGAACGTGCAGATGGGCTTCGCGTTCCACAAGGACCCGAGCAAGGCGCTGGCGAGCGGGACCGACCCCCTGCGCTGGCCGCAGAACGTCTCCCAGTTCGTCTACAACCTGGGTGACCCGTCGACGATCACGGCGATGAAGGACAAGCCCTTCGTGCAGTGGGACCTGCTCTTCAACGTGCAGTACAGCGGTGACAAGGGCAACGTGCGCAACGAGATCCTGACCCCCGCCCTGCCGCGCCCGGAGATCCACTCCCTCGCGATCCC
>CAZSKV010000420.1:0-6138 GCA_964607495.1 uncultured candidatus Brocadiaceae bacterium | reverse complement strand
CTTCTTGCTCTGGTGGGAGCATCACACCTTCTTCCGCCGCTACGGCCTCCAGGATCCGCTGACCTTCGTGTTGAACGCGGTCCTGCTCTTCGTGGTCCTCGTCTACGTCTACCCGCTGCGCTACCTCTTCGGCGTCGTGTTCGGCGTCGGCAACCTGCGCGAGACGATCCGTTGGGAGCAGATGCCGTTGCTGATGACGGTCTACGGCACCGGGTTCGGCGCGATCTCGCTGCTCTACGCCGGGCTCTACGCCAACGCCCTGCGCCAGCGCGCGCGGCTGCAGCTCACCGCGTCCGAGGTGCTCGCGACCAGGCAGTGCATCTGGGGGAACGGCTGGCAGGCGCTGATCGCCTCCGCCTCGATCGCAGTCGCCTGGCTCGGCGGTCCGCGCGCCGCGCCACTCGCCGGCTTCCTCTACTTCGGGATCGGCGTCGCCCGCGGCCTGATCGGCTGGCACTACGGCCGCCTGCGATCCCGAACCTGAGCACGGATCACGCCGGGGACCGGGCTCAGGGCCCGGCGGCCGCGCGGTCGAGCACCACCAGCGTGTGCTCGTGCTCGCGCAGGTAGCTGGCCGGAGTCTGCGGTCCGATCCCGCCGGCGAGCATCGCCTGCACGGCCGCGCGCTTGCTGGTCCCGGTGGCCAGCAACACGATGCGGCGGGCGCCGAGGATCGTGGCCAGACCCGCGGTCACGGCTTCGCGGGGCACTTGCGCCGGAGCGAAGCGCGCGCGCGCGTCCGTGCGCGTGGTCCCGGCCAGCAACGTGCGATGGAATCCGAGGTCGCGCGCGGTGCCCGGTTCGTTGAACGCGAGATGGCCGTTGCGACCGATGCCCAGGAACTGCAGCTCGATCCCCCCCGCCGCCGCGAGCTTGCGCGCGTGCGCGGCGAGCTCTTGCGGTTCGCCCGAACTCGGCACCGGCAGGAAGGTGCCGCGCCGCAGCATCTCGCCGAGCGGCGGGCAGCTGGTCACGATCTCGTGCACCATCCCGCCGCGGTCGCCCGGGCGGAAGCCGAGGTACTCGTCGAGGTGGGTCGCGAGCAACTGCGGCGGCAGCGGGCCGCGCGCCGCGAGCCGCGCGTAGAGGCCGGCGAACGTGGCGCCGGTCGCGAATGACACCAGCGGCCGCGGGGTGCGCGCGAGGACGAGATCGAGTTCGGCCAGTGCGGCCGTGGTCGCCTCGTCCGGCGTGTCGACGATCCGGACCTCGATCACGGCAGCAGGGCGAGACCCTTGGCGTTCGTGGTGAACAGGTACTGCGCGCTCGCGTTCGCGCCGATGGCCGCGAAGTGCAGGGTCTTCCCGGAGAGCACCGTGATGCCCGGGATCATCTGGAACTCCGCGAGGCCGGTCCCGGCCGGCGACAGGTTCGCGAAGCCGTTGAGCAGCAGCGGCGTGTTCACCGCCCCGAGCAGGCCCTGGGTGATCGCGTCGACGTTCAGCGGCAGCGTGAAGCCGGGCGCCAGCGGCGTTCCCGGGCTGGAGCCGGAGAGCGAGCCGCACACGAGGTAGGCCTGGTTCGCGGCCAGGGCGCCGGCCTGGATCCCGATCGCGACCTTGGCCGGGGCCGCGAGCGAGATCGACGCGCGATCGAGGGTCAGCACGTCGCCGAGGGTCAGGCGGCGCGTGGTCTGCCCGAAGAGCCCGGTCGAGTCCTGCACCTGCACGCCGATCCGCCAGCTGCCCGGATTGCGCGCGAGCCAGGACTGCGTCTGGTTCGGCAGCCAGCCAGTGTCGAACACGCCGTCGTTCTCCCAGTCGAAGCGGAGTTTGAGGTTGGCACTCGGCTCGTCGGCGTCGCGCGAGGCGGTCGCGTCACTGCTCGTCGACAACCCGACCGCGTTCGCCGTCAGCGCCGCGATCGGCTGGTTCTGCCCCGGCACCGCCCAGAGCTTCATCTTCGCGAGCCAGTCGGCGTGCGGCTGCAGCGTCTTCCAGCGGAAGGCCTGGTAGCCGTCGCCGCCGCCGAGCAAGGCCCCGGTGATCGAGGCTTCGACCGTGGCCGCCGTGCAGGTCTCGCTGTCGCTGTAGGTCTTGATCGCCGGGGAGACCCGCCGCGTGGGATAGCCAGCGCGCGTGACCGCGGTCCGCGCATAGGCCGCAACCTGCCGCACATAGGCCTGGTGCAGCGCGCTCGTCGCGTAGATCGAGCCGTCGGCGGTGTACGCCATCGGCATGTAGACATCGACGTACTTGGCGAGTCCTTCCCAGTCCTGGCCATAGCCGTTCTTCAGCGTCGTCATCACGGTCGCATAGGCGTTGAAGCTGCCGTCGTAGACCGGACCGTCGAAGTCGTAGCGTCCCGAGAGCAGGTAGGCATGCACCTGCAGCACGCCGCAGCGCTGGCGCACGCCGCGCACGAAGTCGGTCACGTTCGCGGCGTTCACGCCACTGCCGCCGACGTAGCGCACGTAGTCGAGCGCGATCCCGTCGACGTCGTAGACCGGTTTGCCGGCGGCGTCGTAGCTGCCGACCAGGTAGTCGACGATGGCCAGCAGGTAGGCGCGGTGCGCGGCGTCGCCCGGCTGCACGGTCGCGTCGAAGCACTTCATGACCGCGATCACCTGCAGGTTCGCGGCGTGCGCGGCGGAGATGAAGTTCACGAGGTTGATCCCGGCGCCGCCGGTGCGCACCGGCCCCCAGGCGCTGTTCCATCGGCCGGCGGAGTCGGTGATCCAGAGCGTGCCGGTCGAGGGTCCGGTCGCCCGGAAGAAGTTCATGTAGATCGTGTCGAGGCCGTTGTTCTTCGCGGCCTGCACCATGTTCGCGATCTCGGCGTCCATGTTGCCGACCAGGAACGGCCATTCCCCGAACGACGCGTCCCGGCACGGGGTCTGGGAGGGCAGCTGGCTGGCGAGCGCGAACAGGGCCGTGAGGACGGTGGATCGGAGCATGAGCGCAGGTTTCGACCGGTGGAGAGGAACGGAGAAGTATAGGCCGGAGGCCTGCGGACTGGCCGGCTCCGCTGCAGCGGTTAGCATTCTGCGCGGCACCTCGCTCACGGCTGATGTCAGCCGGAGTCGGGTCCACCCCCCCCCTCCCCGAGCCTTCCCATGAACGGAACCGCCTCCCGCATGCTCGCCGCTGCGAGCCTCCTTGCCGCTGTCACCGGCAGTCTCGCCGCGCAGACCCCCAAGGTCTCGATGGTATTCACGAACCGGTTCAACTCCGTCAGCCTCGACGTCGCCAACGACCGCACGAATGGCGCACTGACCGCCGTGCGCGCCTTCGACCTCGCGGTCGTGACGCCGGGCGCCGGCGCGATCGCGCGCTCCTGGGTGCCGACCACCGCGCACCAGGCGATGTGGGGCGACTCCAACAACACCGGCAACTACGCGCAGTTCCAGGGCTGGAACCCGTTCACGGCGCCGAACCAGTTCAACTTCACGGCCCCGTTCTTCCGTCACGCGGACCGCAACAAGGGCAACCCGATGCTCGCCTACTTCACGGTGCGGGACGAATCGACGACCGCGCCGACGACGCTGAACGTGTTCACCAACAACGGCACCTCGACCTACCAGGTCAAGCCGGGTGACTACTTCCGCTGGGGCAAGAACGGCAATGCCGAGTTCTTCATCACGCGCGCCCTGATCCTGAAGGCAAAGGGCGCCCCGCCGGTCGGCAAGGTCGAGTCCCCCGGCATCGGCGCACTCTGCCAGGACGCGGCTGGCAACCTCTACTGGTCGCCGCAGCAGGGCGGCCACTGGGTGAGCGGCAACAACGGCCCGACGACGCCGGTCTACTGCAACGACGGCGGCATCGTGATGCTCGACGCTGCGGACATCACCTACGACGCCAACGGCAACGTGCTCGACGTCGTCGCCGACAAGGCGCACATGCTCTTCGAGGAGGTCACGACCGGCCCGAACGGCCAGCCGCACATCCGGGGCATGGTCGCCAACGCGGGCGCTTACAACTACTTCGGTACTGCCCTGCTGACGACCACCACCAAGATGGTCGGTCTGCAGCTCGACCCCAGCGGCGGCACGGTCACGGCCTCGTGGCCGGTCGGCACGGTCTATCCCGTGGTCCCGAACTTCGTGTTCACCTGGGACAGTGGCTCCTGGGCCGGCACGATCTTCACGACCGCCGTCAACCCGGCGAACAACCAGCCCGGCGTGATCGCGACGATCAACGGCGTCAAGTGCGGCAGTGACCAGAACGGCATCCCGGCGACCGGGGCCTGGTGGGGTCTGCAGCAGAACACCGGCACCTTCACGCCGACCACGATGGGCTTCGCGCTGATCGACGAGCTCAAGGACACGCCCTTCTCCGCGGATGCGCCGAATGACGGCGCGATCCTGCAGGCGGACACCGCGATCTACGTCGACCTGTTCCCGGGCGCGAACGTCCCGACCTACCTGCTGCTCGCCGTGGGGCCGCTCGTCGGCGGCAAGTTCCAGGGCTCGGTCGACGTCTCGGGCAACGCCCTGATCGGCAACGACAGCTGGAAGCAGCTCTTCCCAGCCGTCGGCCCGGCACTGATCACGGCCGGCCTCGGCAATGCGAACGGCTACCTGCACTTCCAGCTGCCCAACATCTGGACCCCGTCGCTCGTCGGCCTCGTGGTCGAGTTCCAGGGCCTGAAGATCTCCACTGCCTATCCGGGCCAGCTCGCGCTCTCGAACCCGGTGCAGATGCAGTTCAAGTGAGGGACGCCGGCCCCATGGCTGGCGCGGTCTTGGGGCCAGGAGCCGCCGCTCAGCGGAACTCGACGACGAGCCCGCTCTGCGGCTCGACCACGTAGACCGCCGGCGGCGGCCATTCGACCCGGCGCACGCGCAGCACCTCCGCGTCGTTGGCGGCCGCATCGCGCGGCATCCGCACGCTCACGCCGTTGCTCGCGCGCACCGGCCAGTAGCCGCCTCCGAGCGTCGGATCGGGCACGCAGGCCTGGGCATGGAGCTCGAGCCCGGCCAGGTCCGCCGCATAGGGCACCGCGAGCTGCGTCACGAGCATGCCGTTCTGCGGCACCGACGGCAGCACGACGATCGGCTCGACGAAGAGCTGCGTGCACAGGTAGGGCAGCGAGTGCGCGACGCGCTGCGTCCCGAAGAGCGTGACGCCCGGCGCCTGCGGAACCCACTTCGATGCCGTGAACACGACCTCGAGCCGCGGGCCGCTCACGAGCCGCGCGAGGGCCTCGAGGCGCATCCACTCGAAGTTCTGCTGGTTCGTGCAACCGTAGCCGTAGAGCTCGCCCTCCCACTGCCGCGGCGCGGGCCCGCGGAACGCGTCGGCACCGTTCACGTACTCGGGCCCCGAGTCTCCGGTGGTCCGGAACTCGAAGAGCAGCGCATGCACGCCGCTGTGCGCGTACGGGGTGTCGAACGGGATCACCAGCGAGAACGGCGCCGGCGCGGTCTTGGGGCGCAGCGACCAATCCGGAACGTGGAAGCGCCGGTTCTGGAACACCCGGGTCGGCGTGGTCGCGTAGTTGTTCGCCGGCAGCGGCGAGGCGCCGGCGTACGTGCCGCCCGCGAGCACGATCTCGAACTCCGACCACCAGGGATGCCCCTGCTGGGTCATCGCCTGGTTCACGTCCTGACGGAAGGCCAGCGCGCCGATCGTGCGGGCGTTGCCGCGCAGGGTGTCGTGCATCTGCTGGTGGGTCTGGCCAGCCGAGCGGAAGAACGGCTGCAGCGACCAGCTCAGGCCCTCCTCGAGCAGGTAGTAGCTCGGGGAGACGAGCGGCTGCGCGCACAGCCCAGCGCAGAGGCCCGCCGCGGTCAGCAGGAGCGCCGCCCGACGGCCGCGGAGAAACCCGTGCATGCTGTGTCCCTCGATCAGGAGTCCGTGCGTGCCGCGGCGAAGGCCACGGCAGGCCGGCATGCTACCCGCCCCGGCGCCGCGGCGCGCGCGGCGCCGCGGGCTCCGCTCACTGGTTGCCGATCACGCCGGCCCCGCCGTTCGAGAACGCGAACCCGAACGCGTTGGCCCCTGGGTCGAGCACCAGGTACTGGTTGTAGAACTTCAACCCGAGCAGGTAGATGTTGTTCGGCATCGAGTAGACGAACGAGCCAGTGCCCGCCGCACTCACCGTGACCGACTGGGCGTCGAGCACCGAGGTCAGCATCGAGCAGCCTGGGGCTCCGAGGAAGCCGAGATCGAGCGGCAGCTGGTAGCCGGCCCAGTA
>CAZSKV010000419.1:0-8248 GCA_964607495.1 uncultured candidatus Brocadiaceae bacterium | reverse complement strand
CGCGGGGGCGTTCGGCGTCGTGCAATGGTGCTACGACGTCAACCCGTTCATGGCGATCGACAACGAGGTCGCGATCGGGCTGCGGCGGGTCGACGGCAGCTACAAGCCCGAGCACAAGGTGTTCCGCGAGGTCGCGGCGTTCGTCGCGCGCAACCGCGCGCGCTTCGAGCCGCCCCAGGAGCCCGAGGTCGTCGTCGTGCTGCCGACCAGCGATCTCTTCGGCCCGCGTGACAGCGCGACGCCCGCCACGCGCCGTGCAGTGCGCACGTTTGTCGAAGAGCTCGGCGTGTCCGTGCAGATCGTCGCCGAGCATCGGCTCGCGCAGGACCTGCCGCCGGTGCGCGCGATCCACCTGCCGGCCTGCCGCGGGATCGCCGATGCGGCGTGGATGACGTTGCAGAAGGCGGTCGCCGGTGGTGCGCGCCTGACCTGCAGCGGCTGGTTCGAGACCGACGACGTGGGCCTCCCGGCCCGGCGCCTGGGCGTGGCCGCGCGCAGCCTCGCGCTGGCCGAGCCCTTCGGGGAGCTGACGCTGCGCTATCCGCTGGCGATCGTCGAGTCCGGCTTCGCGGCGGTCGCGGTGGCCCAACCGCCCTGTCTGCACGCACCGCTCCCGCTCGAGCTCGCCGAGAGCGACGCCGCACTCGGGGCGTTCCTGCGCCGGTCGGGCGTGGCAGGTGCCGTAAAGCCGACCCCACCGGGTCTGGCACTGCGCCGCTTCGTCGGTCCGGCACAGACATTCCTGGTCGCGGTCAACGAGACCCCCGTCGCATGCGCGATTCCAGGCCTGCCTGCTGCAGCACAGGTACCCCCGCGCGGGCTGCTGCTCGCCTGGCTGGACGGCGCGTCGGACAGACTGCTCGACAGCTGTGCGACTGGGCAGGCACCGGGCCAGCGTTAGAATCGACGGCTTCTCCTCTTCTCCTTTCCTCTCCAATCAGGATTCCACCATGAAGCTGGCCCTGTTCGCCATCTACGCGAGCGCAACCCTCCTTGCTGCCCAGACGGTCCCCTACACGACCGCCACTCCGAAGGTGTTCACCGGCGACTTCGCCGGCGGCGGCAATTCGTTCCCCTTTGCGCGCAGTGGCGGCCTGATCCAGTACTGGTGGCGCGGCGACTGCTTCTCGCCGGGGCAGGTCGTCGCCTCGATCGGCGGGCGGCCGATGAAGAACCTGAACAGCGGCGCACAGACCCTCGCGACGCTCGAGATCAAGTTCGCGAACTCACCGATCGGCTTCGCCGGGCTCAGCAAGACCTTCGCCGCCAACCTGCCGGCCGCGACGACGACCATCTTCACGGCCAAGCCGGTGAGCCTGCCGTCGGTGACCGCCGCAAGTGATCCGAACACGCCGATGCTCTGGCTGACCTGCGACGTGCCCTTCGTCGTGGTCGGACCGAGCGTGATCGGCCAGTTCGACATGGGACCCGCGACCGGAGCGACCTCGCTCACTCACATCGTCGACGGGTTCTCGATGGGCGCAGCAAACAGCGCGATGCACACCAACACCGGCACGTCCTGCGGTGGCTCGCTGACCGGCTCGCCGACGACGACCACGGCCTACAACCTGCAGCTCGCCGGAGCCGACGCCAACAAGCCCGCCATCCTGCTGATCGGCGCGAGCCACACGGAGTTCGGCGCCCTCAAGCTGCCGCTCAGGCTCGACGCATTCGGCTTCGCCGGGTGCTGGCTCGGCGTCGCTCCGCTCGTGACCGCGGCCGTCACGACCGACGCGACCGGCGGCTACTTCATGTCGACGCCGATCGCGACGCCCCCTGCCGATTCGATCTTGCTCTACGCGCAGGCGCTGCACTCCTACGCAGCCAACGCCTCGGGCTGGGCGACGACGAACGTCGTCCGCTCGATCCTCGGCGGCGCCGGCTACGCGAACTACCTCTACAACTGGACGATCGACGGCCCGACATCCCAGTACGGCCCGTACGCATCGAACCGGGGGCCGGTGCTGCTCTTCAAGCCCTGAGATCCGACCAACTCACGTCACCCATGCGAACGACCAGAATCACTGCAGCACTGCTTGCGCTCGTTGCGAGTGCGGCTTCCCAGTCCGCCCCCTACCTGACGACCGTCCCGAGGCCCTTCGCTGGCAACTATGCTGGCGGAGGCAGCCTCCTGCCGTTCGCGCGCAGCGGCGGCTTCATGCAGATCTGGTGGCGAGGAGACAGCTTCTCGCCCGGCCAGACGCTGACCGCGGTCGGTGGTCGAGCTGACAAGGGGCTGACCACACCCACACAGACCCTGGCGAAGGTCGAGATCACCCTTGCAAACGTCTCCTACGGCTTCAGTGGTCTGAGCTCCTGGTTCGTGAGCAACCTCTCACTGTCGAGCACGAAGGTGTTCACCGCCAAGCCAGTGAGCCTGCCAGCGATGTCGGCCGCGACGAATCCGGACTCGCCGATCCTGTGGCTCTATTGTGACGCTCCCTTCGTCGTCCTGGGCCCGCACATGCTCGGCCAGTTCGACCTCGGATCCGCAGTCAACGCCAAGACCCTGACGCACTACGTGGACCTGTACACGACGAGCACGGCCGCGGGGACATCGAACAACAGCGTCGGCGTCTCTTGCGGTGGTACGCTGGCCAACAACTCGACGTCGAACATCCTCTATGACTTGAGGCTCACTGGCGCCGACCCGTTCAAGGCGGCCACGCTGCTGCTGGGGAGCAGCCACACGGTCATGGGCACGACGCCATTGCCACTGAAGCTCGATGCTCTCGGCCTGGCCGGATGCTGGCTCGGCGTCGCTCCGCTCCTGACGGTGTCCGGAACGACCGATGCGAGCGGCAGCTACAAGATGTCCGTTCCGATCTACACGCCGATCACGGACTCGGTCCTGCTCTTCGCGCAGGCGCTGCATCAGCGGAGTGCCAACCCTTCCGGCTGGGCGACGACGAACGTCGCGCGGTCGATCATCGGCGGCGCGGGCCTGGCAAACTACGTCTACAACTGGTCCAAGGACTCCGCGGTCGCCGAATACGGCCCCTATGCGACCAACAGGAGCCCCGTGCTGCTGTTCAAGCCATGATGCAACCGATTGCGACATCGCTGCTCACAGCGTTGTCGTACGCCTCAGTGCTGGCCGCGCAGTCGGTCCCGCACGTGACCACGCTGCCGCGCGCACTGACCGGCGCCCACGGCGGCCAGGGACATCAGTTCCCGCTCGGGCGTACCGGGGGCCTGATCCAGTACTGGTATCGCGCCGACATGCTGCCGCTCGTGTCGGCGATCGGCGTGCGCCCCTGGCGCGGCGCCAGCATCCCGGCGCGCTCGGTCACGCTCGAGACGACGCTCTCGAACACGACGCAGACCTTCGCGACGCTCGCAAAGACCTTCACGCAGAACCTCGGCCCACTCACGACCATCGTGTTCACGCGCAAGACCGTGAACCTGCCGCCGCTGACCAATCCCCAGGATCCGGACCTGCCCTTCGTCTGGATGGCCAGCGACGTGCCCTTCGTGACGCCGGGTCCGCATCTGCTGGTGCAGTTCGACCTCGGCACCGCCGTGGGCGCGCAGTCGACACTGGTCTATGCCGATTCGCTCGACCAGAAGGCCGAGGTCAAGGGGGTTGCGGGCGTCGGCAGCTGCGGCGGCAGCCTGAGCGCGGGGACTCCGCAGGCCGGCACGCTGCTCTACTCGCTCGCGCAGGTCACGCCGACCACGCAGCTCTGGCTGCTGCTCGGGGCCAACCACCTGAGCGCGGGCGGGGTGTCCCTGCCGTTCCGGCTCGATCCCGTCGGGATGCCCGGCTGCGTGCTCGGCCTCGAGCCGCTGGTGACGATCGCCGGCACCAGCGATCCGGCCGGGAACTGGGTCTGGACCACGCCGATCCCGCCGCTGCAGGAGACGCTCGTGGTCTATGCGCAGGTCGTGCACCACTCGGCGCAGAACGCCCTGAACCTCGCGACCAGCAACCTCGTGCACACCTTCGTGGGCGCCGCCGGGCTCTGCAACTACCTCTACAACTGGGATCGGGACGGCCTGAGCGCGCAGTACGGGCCCTACACCTACAATCTCGGCGTCAGCCTGTTGCTGAAGCCCTGACGCCTGCTATCGAGGCACATGGCCAGCCCGGTTCGCGTTCTCCCGGTTCTCCTCCTCGCTGGGGCGGCAAGCCTGCCCTGCCAGGCACCCGACCTCCGCTTCACACCGACTGCCCAGCCGGGCAGGCCGCTCCCCGGCCTGCTGCTTGGCACGCCGCTGCTGCCGAGCGCCACGCTGATCGACGATCGCAGCGGCAAGACGCAGCTCTTCGGCGAGACGTTCTGGCTCGGCTTCTCGCCGGCGCTCACGGTCTTCGACGTCGGCCCCCTGGACCCGCTCGGCTCCCGCTCGCTCGGGATCGCGACCCCGCCGAATCCGAGCCTCGCGGGCGTACCTCTCTATCTGCAGTCGCTCGTCTTCGACCAACTCGCGCCCAACGGGCTGTTCCGCGCGAGCAATGGCCAGAGCGCGATCCTGCATGCGACACCCTACGCACTCGTGGCGGAGTTCCGCGATCCGGTCGCCGAGGGTTACACGGGCAACTTCGATCCGACGGTCAAGGGCCGCCTGCAGGGCGCACCCGTGCGCGTGCGCACGAAGGTCGGCGTCCCGACCGGTGGCGTGCCCTTCGGCATGCCGATCGTCGGCCACCTGAACCCCAACGGCGCGCGCGCCCAGCACGTCTACCGCGCGGTGGACCTCGGCGCCACCGGCGAGGCGGAGGTGCTGACCGAGATCGCCTACAAGCCGCTCGGCGCGATCGTGCCGGAGACCTACACGCGGCTCGTGCTCGCGGTCACGCACTCGCACGTCGTGCCCGACTACCGGCTCGATCCATTCAGCCAGCTGCCGCTCTACCCTAACTCCGGCCTCGATCTGACCTTCGCCAAGAACTACAAGCCGCTCGACCCGACGGTCAACGTCTACGACGGCCCGTTCCAGGTCGCGCCCGGCCTCGTGCGTCCCGACGGCTACCTGCCCTATCCGCAATTCCAGCGGCCGTTCGTCTACGAGGGCTCGAGCAGCATCCTCGTCGAGTTCAAGTCCGTGGCCTGGGGCAACCTCCTGCCGCAGAACGGCGCACAGGTGCACCTGATGGTGCTCTCCTCACCACAGCCCAATGCGCGGGCCCTGAGCGTCGGCGCGCAGTTCCAGCCGCTCGATCCCTTCACCACGCTGACCGCGAAGTCCGCCGACAACTCGGTGCTCGACCTGAAGTTCGAGTTCCGCAAGGTCACGAGCACCGCGACCTCGCCCTTCATGCTGAACCCGGGCGGCAGGAACTACCAGAAGCCCTACGTCGCCGCGCACCAGCCGCCCGGCACGGCGATCGAGTTCGAATTCGAAGGCGCGCAGACCGCGCAGGGCGGGCTCTCGACCGGCTGGATGAGCGACATCCGGAACTGTGCCGGCTACGCCTACCTGCGCTACCGGGTCAGGCTCACCGCCAATCCGTGGACCAGCGAAGTGCCGTCGATCGACACGATCGTGTTCCCGGTGCAGTAGCTCTGCTCACTCGGCGCCCGCCCCGGTATGCGCGCGCCAGAGCATCGCCGCGTGCTTCGCCTCGGCCTCCGGCTCGCGGCGCACGACCGTGCCGAGCCAGGCGCCGAGGAAGCCGAGCGGGATGCTGAGGATGCCGGGATTCTCGAGCGGGAAGATCGCGCGCTCCTTGCCCATCACGCTCGGGCCGATCAGGATCAGCGCGATCGACGCGACCAGGCCGACCGCGAGACCGCAGACCGCACCGAGCGTCGTGAAGCGCCGCCAGAACAGCGCGAGCAGCAGCACCGGCAGGTTGGCCGAGGCTGCGACCGCGAACGCGAGCGCGACCAGGAACGCGACGTTCGCGGTCTTGCCGAGCAGGATCGCGATCGTGATCGCGAGGGCGCCGACGACGAAGGCAGTCACGCGCGCGACCCGCACCTCCTCGCCGGGGCTGCGCTCGGCGCCGCGGTGGATCACGTTGACCCAGAAGTCGTGCGCGAACGAGGTCGAGGCGCTGATCGTCAGGCCGGCGACGACCGCGAGGATCGTCGCGAAGGCGATCGCGGCGACGAACGCGAAGAACGGTTCGCCGCCGAGCGCCTTGGCCAGCAACGGCGCGCTCATGTTGTTGTTGTGCGCGGTCGCCTCGATCGCGTCCCGCCCGACGATCGTCGCCGCGCCGAAGCCGAGGAAGGTCGTCAGGATGTAGAAGGTGCCGATGATCGCCATCGCCCAGACGACCGAGTGGCGCGCGGCCCGCGCGTCCTTGACCGTGTAGAAGCGCACCAGGATGTGCGGCAGGCCGGCCGTGCCGAAGATCAGCGCGAGCCCGAGCGAGATCAGCTCCAGCGGCCCGTAGGGCGGCTGGTAGCGCAGGCCCGGTTGCAGGAAGTCCTTGGTGACCAGCGTGCCGTCCTTCTCGTGGTACTGCACGTGCGCGATCGCGTCGAAGAACTTCGCAAGGCTCCAGTCGAAGTGCGCGAGCACGAGCAGCGACAGCAGCAGCGTGCCCCCCATCAGCAGGATCGCCTTGATGATCTGCACCCAGGTCGTGGCCAGCATCCCGCCGAACACGACGTAGCAGATCATCAGCACGCCGACCGCGACGACCGCCTGGTCGAAGGTGATCCCGGCGTCGCGCAGCAGCAGCTCGACCAGCGTGCCCGCGCCGACCATCTGCGCGATCATGTAGAAGGTGCTGACGGTCAGCGTCGACAACGACGCCATCGCGCGCACCGGCCGGGCCGCGAGCCGGTAGGCGAGCACGTCGGCCATCGTGTAGCGGCCGAGGTTGCGCAGCGGCTCGGCCACGATCAGCAATACGGTCAGGTAGGCGACCAGCCAGCCAACCGAGTACATGAACCCGTCGTAGCCCTGGTAGGCGATGATCCCGGCGATCCCGAGGAACGAGGCGGCGCTCATGTAGTCGCCGGCCACCGCGATCCCGTTCTGCCAGCTCCGGATCTGCCGGTCCGCCGCGAAGTAGCTCGCCGTGCCGGTCGAGCGCCTCGCCGCCCACCCGGTCACCCAGAGCGTCGCGACGATGAACGCCGCGAACATCAGCAGCGTGGTCGCCATCAGGCCTGCTCCCGCAGCGTCTTGGCCAGCGCGTCGAAGCGGGCCGCGGCCCGGACATAGAGCCAGGCCAGCGTCCAGGCCATCACGAACTGCGAGAGCGCGAAGAGGTACGCGAGGTTCACCGCGCCCCAGACCTTGGTGGCCATGAGTGCCGGGGCGTAGCCGACCAGCACCGGCAGCGCGAAGTAGTAGACGATGAAGAAGAGCGTGGCCGGGACGAGGAAGCGGCGCTTGCGCCGCAGGAGTTCGTCGAGCGTCATCGCATGGGACCCGGTCGGGGTTGGGCGGCGGTCACAGCCCTGTGCTGAGGCCGTTCGACAGCCGCAGCACCACGATCCCAGACGCCTGGGCCGCCTGCCAGTGCAAGTTCTTGCCGGCGAGCCAGCCGGGCAGCGGCAGGGTGATCCGGCACGCTTGCGTGCCCACTCCGGCCCCGAGGCTGCCGGTCCAGACCGGCACGATCTCGCTCGGATCCAGCAGCAGCGTGCCGATGCCGGGGAGGACCGTGACGCCGGCCCGCGAGCTCACGAAGAGGCCGGCGACCGTGCTCTCGCGGGCGACGACGCGCAGCGTCAGGTTTCCGCCGGCCTGGTAGCCGGGCAGCGCGTCGAGTCCGGCCAGTTCCTGCAGGCGCAACGCCTCGTAGGCAAACTGTTGCACGCGGGGCAGCCAGCGGTCGAGCGGGAACCAGGGCGCGTGCAGGCCGCCGACGATCGGCAGGAGCTCGTGGTAGACGCCGTTCTGCAGGGCCTCCGTCGCCAGGCGCTGCGCCTCGCTGAACGGCACGGCCTGATCCGCGGTGCCGTGCACGACGTAGAGCCCGCAGCGCGGATTCGCGACCGGCACCGTGCCCCGGCCCCAGAGATCGACCACCGCGTGCAGGTCCGAGCGATGACCCGGGTTGCCGCTGCTGCCCTCCCAGGGCGCGTAGCCGGCGACGATCGCCGCGTCGGCGCCGCAGCTGTCCCCGGCGATCGCGATGCGCTCGGGATCGATCCGCCACTGGATCGCGTAGCGGCGCGCCCAGCGCACCGCGGCCTTGGCGTCCTCCCCGACCACGCCCGGGCCGAGGCCACCATGGTTCTGCGAGAGCGCGAGCCGGTAGTCGATGCAGAGCACCACGTAACCGAGCGCAGTGAAGGTCTGGCCGAAGAGGCGCGGCGGGCCGTCGGTCTTGCTG
>CAZSKV010000418.1:0-3143 GCA_964607495.1 uncultured candidatus Brocadiaceae bacterium | reverse complement strand
CATTGCCGATCGCGACCAGCTGCACGTCGTGCTTGCGCACCAGCGCCGCGAGCGTGACCAGCGCGCGCTCCCACTCGTTGCGCGGCTCGTGCGGATAGATCGTCACGGTCTCGAGCAGCTTGCCGGTCGCGTCCACCACCGCGGCCTTCACGCCGGTGCGGATGCCCGGGTCGAGGCCCAGCGTCACGCGCGCGCCGGCCGGCGCCGCGAGCAGCAGGTCGCGCAGGTTCTTGCCGAACACCGCGATCGCCTCCTGCTCGGCGCGCTCGCGCATCGCGACCATCAGGTCGACCTCGAGGTGCGAGGCGAGCTTGACCTTCCAGCACAGGCGCACGGTCTCGAGCAGCCAGCGGTCGGCCGGGCGGCCCTTGTCCTCGATGCAAAAGCGGCGCGCGATCTTGCCGGCACAGACGCCGAAGGCCGGCGCCGTCCCGCCCTCGGCCACGGGCTCCAGGTCCAGGCGCACGTCGAGGAAGCCGGCGTTGCGCCCGCGCAGCAAGGCGAGCGCGCGGTGCGAGGGAATCCGCGCGAGCGCTTCGCTGCGCCCGAAGTAGTCGGAGAACTTGGCGGCTTCCTGCTCCTTGCCCGCGACCACCGTGCTGGCGATCTGCGCCTGCGTGCGCACGTGTTCGCGCAACGAGCCGAGCAGCGCCGGATCCTCGGCGAAGCGTTCCATCAGGATGTGCCGCGCACCCGCGAGGGCCGCGTCGGCGTCGGCCACCTCCTTGCCGGGGTCGACGTAGCGCTGCGCGGCCGCAACCGGATCGAGGCCCGGATCGGCCAGCAGCGCGTCGGCCAGCGGTTCGAGCCCGGCTTCGCGCGCGAGCATCGCCTTGGTCCGCCGCTTCGGCTTGTAGGGCAGATAGAGGTCTTCGAGCCGGACCTTGGTGTCGGCGCCGAGCAGCAGCGCCTCGAGTTCGGGCGTGAGCTTGCCCTGCTCGCGGATGCTCGCGAGCACGGTCGCGCGCCGGGCTTCGAGCTCGCGCAGGTAGAGCAGGCGCTCCTGCAGCGTGCGCAGCTGCGCGTCGTCGAGACCCTGCGTGACCTCCTTGCGGTAGCGGGCGATGAACGGCACCGTTGCGCCCTCGTCGAGCAGGCGGATCGTGGTCTCGACCTGGGTCGGTCGGACCTGGAGCTCGGTCGCGAGGCGTTCGGCGAGGCTGGGCATGCTGGTGCGCTCAGTTAGCAGAAGCGCGTGGACCACGCCAGCGGGTCGTGCGAGGCGCGAAAACGTGCGCACACGGTCCCCAGCTTGACGTGTGGGAGCATGCCGGCGATCGTCTCGCGGTTCACGCATGCGCGCCTTCCTCCCCTTCGCCTTCCTGTTCGCGGTCCCGCACGGCGCGACCGCGCAAGCTCCCTGCAACCACAACGGCTTCCCGGTGCGCTCGAGCACCGGGTCACCGATCCGCTACACCGCGACGGAGCTCGCGCGCCAGCAGGCGGGCGCCCCGCGCGCATCGGCTGCCGCGACCGGCTCGGGGGCTGTGACCGGGCCAGCGGGCAACCCCCAGGGCGCCGACTGGGCCTACTTCGCGCTGGGTTCCGGGATCGGCGCGGCCGGCATGCAGGCCTCGACGGCCGGCGGCGTGCTCGAGCTCGTGGTCTCGGCCGGGGCCTCCGGCTTCGGCGAGCTGCGCTACTGGCTGATCCTGCGCTACGACGCGCCCACGAAGAGCTATGCCACGCAGGCCTTCGTGAGCCCGATCTACCCGGCCGGGAAGAGCATCAAGAGCTTGCACGTGGCAGACGTCGCGAGCGCGGCGGGCCCCGAAGTGCTGATCGGGCGCGGCGACGGCGTGGTCGAGGTCTGGAACCAGGCGACGCGGCTGATGCTGACCTCGTTCACGACGGCAGCGACCGGCCTCAATGCCCTGACCACTGCCGATCTCGACGGCAACGCGGTCCCCGAGATCCTCGCGGTCAACGGCACCGGCCTCTACGTCTACTCGAATGCGGGCGCGTTCCAGTGGAGCGTGAACGGGCCTTCCGGGACGGACGTGGTGGCCGCGCAGATGGACGCCGACCCGGCGCTCGAGATCGCGACCACGAGCGGCCACATCGTCGATGCCGCGACGCGCACACCGCAGTGGTTCTGGAACAACAAGTTCGGGTTCCAGCTCGAGGTCGCGGACATCGACAACGACGCGAAGGCCGAGCTGATCGCGGCGGACAGCTGGGCGTGGATCTGGTGCTACGACGTCGATCGCCAGCTGCCCAAGTGGTCGCTCCCGGTGTCCAACACGGGCGCGATCGATCTCGGCGACATCGACAAGGACGGCGTCGTCGAGCTGATGGTCGGGGACGCCCAGTGGGGCTCCGTCGCGGGATATGACACCTCGACCCTGGCCAAGGAATGGTCGATCGGCAATCCCGAGCACGGCACGACGGACATCACCTACGGCGACTTCGATGCCGACGGCAAGAACGAGGTGCTCTGGGGCGCCGGCTACACGAGCACCGGCAAGGACGTGCTCTTCGTCGGCGACCTCGCGACGCAGACGATCCGCTGGCAGAGCGTGCACCTGGACGGGCCCTTCGCCGGCCCCGTGCTGGGCGACATCGACGGTGACGGCAAGCCGGAAGTCGTCACCTGCTCGACGACCTCGGATTCGGGCTACAGCGGCGGCAGGATCGTGGTCCTCGACGGGCAGTCCCTGGCCCAGAAAGCGGTCTCCACGCCGGTCACGAGCAGCTTCTCGGCGAGCCTCGGGGACCTGCAGCTGACCAACGTCGACGGCGATCCGCAGCTCGAGGTCGTGATCGCGGCCGGCAACGTCGCGATCTACGACTATGCGAACGCCGCGTTCACCAAGAGCTGGGAGATCGTCGCGGGCTCCTCGGGCCCCTCCTACTCGGTCGCGCGGGTCGGTGACTACGACGGCGACACCAAGCTCGACGTGGTCGTCGGCTCGTCGCAATTCGTGCACATCTTCGACTTCGCGACCAGGGCCGAGCGCTGGAAGTCGTTCTACGTCGGCGGCAAGGTGCTGTCCCTCTCGCTGCTCGACACGGACTTCGACAACCAGGTCGAGATCCACGCGCTCTCGGCCGACGGCAACGTCTACATCTTCGATGCGAAGACACGCCAGGTGGACGCGATCCTCGCGCACGGCGGCACCCAGTACTCGGCGATGACCACC
>CAZSKV010000417.1:0-26882 GCA_964607495.1 uncultured candidatus Brocadiaceae bacterium | reverse complement strand
TGAATGGACCTGTGGCATGCCTGTGCGGCGAGAGCCGCACGCAGGTGGTGATGACCGTCGGCGATCCGTTCTGTGCCGATCCGCGCCGGTTCCAGGTCGCGGAGTGTCTGCGCTGCGGCCTCGCCCGCACGCTCGACGGCTCGGAGGGACCCGAGCGCGCGCGCTGGTACGCCGACCACTATGGTGCCCACCAGGCCGAGGCGCTACGCCATCGTGGCCTGCTGCGCCGCGCCTGGCAGCGCCTGACCGGCATGCATCCGTACGACATCCTCGCGCGCATGCCAGGTGGCGAGTCCCTGCTCGAGGTCGGCTGCGGCGCGGGCGACGTGCTCGAGCCGCTCTCCGACCGCTACCGGCAGGTGCTCGGCCTCGAACCCGATCCGGGCTCGGCACGGCGCGCGACCGCACGCGGCCTGCGCGTGGTCGCCGGCGACGTCGACACCTTCGACCCGGGCGCCGAGCGCTTCTCCGACCTGCTCTTCGCCTTCGTGCTCGAACACCTCGCCGATCCGGTGGCTGCGCTCACGCGCGTACGCGGCTGGCTGCGCCCGGGCGGACGCCTGCACGTCTTCTGCCCGGACTACGCCTCGCCGCACCGGGCGGAACTCGGCGAGCACTGGGCGCTGTGGCACGTGCCGTATCAGCGTTGGTTCTTCTGCCGGAAGTCGCTCGCCGAGATGCTGCAACGGGCGGGCTTCGCGTGCGAACGCGTTCGCTCGTACTCCCGCGGCGGCGTCCAGGCCATGGGCGAGGAACTGCGCCGGCGCGCCGCCGCCGCCTCGGCCGAACGCGGATTCCTGCCGGCGAGCGGGCGGCTGCACGAACTCGCGATCCGCTGGCGCGGAATCCGCGATGCCTGGCGCAACCGCGGCGATTGCCTTGCCGTCCGTGCGCGCCCGACGTTAGATGCAGGCCAGTCCCGATGAGAATCCACGCCCTCGCGCTGGTGATCGTGGCCGCGTGCGCGGCGACACCCTCGTTCCCCGCTGATGGTTCGCCGCTGACCTACGAGGTCCAGCCCGAGCCCGAGGCGCCCTATCGGATCGCCCCACAGGACTCGCTCGCGATCCGCTACTCGTTCAACCGCGAGCACGATCTGCAGCTCGAGGTCCGGCCCGACGGCAAGATCTCGATCCCGTTCGCGGAAGAGGTGCACGCGGCTGGACGCACGGTGGCGGAGCTCGATACAGAGCTGACCGCCGTGGTCGGCAAGTCGCTCAAGAACCCCGAACTGACGATCATCGTGACGAAGTTCGCGACGCAGCGGGTCTTCGTCGGTGGCGAGGTCAACCGCCCCGGGGTGTTCGAACTCAGCGGCGGGCTCACGGCGCTGCAGGCGCTGACGATCGGTGGCGGACTCAAGACCAGCGCGGCGGCCGATTCGGTGCTCCTGATTCGCGCCGCAGGGCCGGGCAAACGCGAAGTAAGGCGGATCGACCTCTCGGTCGACGGCCTGGTGAAGGCCGACTACGTGCTGCGCCCCTTCGACATCGTCTACGCGCCGAAGAGCGGCATCGCGAAGGTCGGCGACTGGGTCGAACAGAACATCAACGCGCTGCTGCCGCGCGCCTTCAGTTTCGGCGCCTTCTACGACCTCAACGAAACCGCGCTGATCAAGTGACGCCCGCGTGAAGATCGCGATCCTCGGCGGCCGCGGCATCCCGGCGAACTACTCCGGCTTCGACACGCTGATCGAGGAGATCGGCGGCCGGCTCGGGGCGGAACCGGGGTTCGAGGTGACGGTCTATTGCCGCAGGCGCTACTACGAGTCACGGCCACCGCGGGTACGGGGCGTGCGCTGCGTCTACCTGCCGGCGCTCCCGGGCAAGGGCATCGAGAGCATCTCCCACACGACCTTCTCGGTGCTGCACCTGCTGCCGCGCGCCTGCGACCTCGCGTTCGTCGTCGATCCGGCGAATGCGCCGTTCGCCCTGCCGCTCGCCGCCAAGCGCATCCCCGTCGTGTTCCACACCGACGGACTCGGCTGGATGCGCTCGAAGTGGGGTGGGCTGTCGCGACGCTACTACAAGTGGGTCGAGGGTCTGTGCGCGCGCACCGCGACCGCCCTGGTCACCGACTCCCGGGCCATGCAGCAGTACTACCTGCGCGAGTGGCATGCGCCGAGCGCGTTCATCCCGTACGGCGCGGTCACCACGGGCGGCGCCGACGACTCGGCGCTCACGCGCCTGGGTCTCGCACCGCGCGGCTACTGGCTGGTGGTCACGCGCATCGAGCCCGAGAACAACACGGACCTGATCGTGCGCGAGTACCTGGCCTCCGGCTCGGCCCTGCCGCTGGTCGTCGTGGGCGGCGCCCGCTACGCGAGCGCGTACTCGCGGCAGCTCTTCGCACAGGCCAGCGAGCGGGTGCGCTTCGTCGGGCCGATCTATGCGTCCGCGGCCCTGAACGGCCTCTATGCCCAGGCGTTGTGCTACCTGCACGGCCACGAGGTCGGCGGCACCAACCCGGGCCTGTTGCGGGCGATGCACGCGGGTGCGCCCTGCCTCGCCGTGGACGTCGGCTTCAACCGCGAAGTCCTCGATCAGGCCGGGCGCTACTTCGCGAAGACTGCGGGATCCCTGTCCGGCCTCCTGCGCGAAGTCGAGCGCGACCCGGGCGATCGCACGGCGCGCGGCCGGGCCGGCCAGGAGCGCGCCTCGCGGCTCTACCGCTGGGACGCAGTCGCGAGTGCATACGCCGAGCTGTTCCGGCGGCTGGGTACGGGCGGCCGCGACCGCACCGCCGCGGCGGCAGCGCTCGCGCGCGAGGTGTATCGTCCGGAGGCCTTCGGACCATGACCGGCCTCGACCCGCGCCTGCGCCGCCTGATCGCGGCGAAGATCGCCGCTTCGCGCGCGGACTGGACCGGGCTCGCGACCGCGATCCAGGAGACCCGGCTCGCCGCTGGCAGCCGCGCCGATCTCGAGGAGACCCTGCTCCAGGGCACGCTCTTCTACGGATTCCCGCGCACCGTCACTGCGTTCGAGAGCCTGCAGCGCGAATGGCCCACGCCCGTGGCGCCGAGCGGCGGTGGCCTGCCTGCCACCGAGCACGCAGCCGCCGGCGCGCGCCTCTTCGCCGCGATCTACGGCGAGAACTCCGCCAGCGTGCTCGGGATGCTGCGCAGCTTCCATGCCGACTTCGCGGACTTCGTGCTCGAGGCCGCATACGGGCGCGTGCTCGCCCGCCCCGGCCTCCCGCCGCGCGAGCGCGAGCTGCTGGCCGTGGGAGCCCTGGCGGCGCTCGAACAGATCCCGCAGCTCGTCGCCCATGCGCGCGGGGCCATCGGCTTCGGCGCGCGGCTCGACGAAGTGCAGGAGGCGATCACGCTCGCGGTCGGGGCCGGACGGGCGGCCGAGCTCATGCGCCGGATCCGGCCACGGGCCTGAGGTGGAGCGGCTCAGTTCGGCGCGAGCCTGAGTTCGAGTTCGCGCACGAGCTCGGCCTGCGATCCCATCCCGGACCGGGCGCTGCCGGCATCGACCCAGTCGAGGAGCGCGGCCACGAGGCCGGGCCCGAGATCGTCGGTCGCGGGTCCGTCCGCCGCGCAGAGCAGGGCCCGTTCGAAGCAGGGGGACCGCTGCCAGAGGCCGACGAGACGCAGGAAACCCAGCCGCCGGAACAGCGCCGCGAACGCGAGCTCGCGCAGCAGCGGTTCGGTCAGGCCCAGGTCCACCCCGGCCTTCACGGCCACCACGCAGTCGTTGACCGCGGCGCGGGCCCGGTCTGGAGCAGCGGCGAGTTCGGAGAAGGCGTCGAGCGCGGTGCGGTCGTCGAGCAGGGCCTCGGCCACGGCCGTCAGGATCCGCTTGGCCTCCGGCAGGTCCGGGAAGCGCGCGGGATCGACCCAGGCCACGAGGTTCTGCGCGACATAGACCGATTGCAGGAAGGTCGCCGCCGGCGCCGGCGCGGCCTCGGGACCGGCGCTCTCCAGCACCTGGACCCGCTCGAGGCAGGCCCGGGCCAGGTGCGTGTCCAGGGGCTGATCTCCGCTGAGGACGCCAACCAGCGCCAGCAGCTCGTCGCTGCGCACGCCGCGCTCGAACATGAGGCCGGCGTGGCCGCGGGAATGCAGATAGGACACGAGGCCTTCGACCGCCTCCCAACCATCGAGCTCTCGCGGGATCCTGACGCCGTTCCCGAACAGGTAGCCGCTGCGCTCCTGCAACAGCAGGTGCGGTTCGTGCTCGAGGCAGGAGGTGATCTCGCGCATGCACTCCGCGAGCGCGAGATCGACCTCGGCGCCGCTGGTCGGACGACACTCGCCGGTCCGCAGCAGCACGAAGAGCTTGCGCGCGACCGCTCGGTAGCGCTGCGCGCGGGGATCGATCACGTGTGCTGCGTGATGTGCTTCTCGACGAGACCGATCAGCTCGTCGGGCTCGAACGGCTTGCGGAAGTAGTCGGCAGCCCCCATCTCGGCGCTCTTCTGGTGGCCGCGCGCGTGTTCGCGCGCGGTGAAGATGATCACCGGGATGCCGGACGTCTCCGGATCGCGCTTGAGGCGCGTCAGGGTCTCCCAGCCATCGATGCCTGGCATCATGATGTCGAGCAGGACCAGGTCCGGCTTGAGCTGGCGGGCCTTCGCGATGCCATCCTCTCCGTTCATGGCCGACTCGACGCGGAATCCTGCCGCTTCGAGCACCATCTGCGTGGAGACGATGATCAGCTTCTCGTCCTCGATGATCAGGACCGTGTGCTCCATGGTCATTTCCTATGCGCTGTTGCTGGTCGTCACGACCTCGGACGGATGCGTCTCCGGGCGCGATGCAACATGCATCGGCAGGGAGAAGGTGAATTCTGCACCTTTTCCGAGTTCGCTCTTCACGTCGATGCGGCTGCCATGGGCTTCGACGATGCCCTTGGCGACGAAGAGGCCGAGTCCGGCGCCCCCGTGGTGCCGGGTCAGCGGATCCTCGACCTGGAAGAACTTCTCGAAGATCCGGCGGTGGTAGCGCGGATCGATCCCGATCCCGCTGTCCTGCACCGAGAAGCGCATGCCCGACTCGATGCGGCTCACGTGCATGCGCACGTGGCCTCCGTCCGGCGTGAACTTGACCGCGTTCTCGATCAGGGCCTGCAGCGCGCGCTTGAGGTCGGCGCGATCCGCGCGCACCTCGATCGCCGGATCCTCCACGTCGAGCTCCATCTCGATCCGGCGATCCATCGCCGCCTGTTCGAACGGGGCCACGGCCGAGGCCACGAACTCGCCAACCGCGAAGATTTCGAGATCGCGCCCGTACTCGTTGGACTCGATGTGGCCGAGATTGATCAGCTTGTCGATCTGGTGCTCGAGACGCAGCGACTGCTCGCGGATCGACTCGGTCACGCGCACCTGTTCAGGGGTCAGCGGGCCGAGCTTGCCCTTGGCCATCATCGTCGAGAACGTCTTGATGCCGGTCAGCGGCGTACGCAGCTCGTGCGCGACGATCGACAGGTACTGGTTCTTCAGCTGGTCGGACTTGAACTCCGCCGTCACGTCCTGCAGCACGGTCAGCAAGCCGGCGAACTGGCCGCGATAGTCGAGCACCTGCGAGGTGTTGACCTTGATGTAGAGCAGATCCTGCTCGCTGTGGTGCACCTCGATCGTGCGGCACACTTCCTTCTTCTGTCCGAGCTGCTGCTGGTTCTCCGCGATGGCCCGGATCAGGTCACGGCGGCCAGTCAGGTCCCCGACATTGCGCCCGATCGCCATGAACGACTTCACGCCGAGCAGGTCCTCTGCGGTCGGGTTGAGCAGCGTCACGTTCGCTTCCCGATCCGCGAACACGATGCCATCCATGATGTTGCCGATGATCGTCATCATGCGTGTCAGGTCGAGATAGAAGGTCTCCTGCGAGGCCTCGAACGAGGCCACGGCCTCGGCGAAGCGCAACTTGAGGTCGTCGTGCTGGCGGCGGATCCGGGCGAGTTCTTCGGCCTGGATGCGGCGCGCGCTGCGACCCCCAACCCGTGTTTCGGCCAGGACGAGCGCGTTCTTGACGCGGTGCCCCGCATCGGCCGGCAACGGCCGCGGGAGCAGCTCACGCGCGCCCAGCCGCAGCGCCTGGTCGAGCGGACTCGTGGTCGCCGCCGCAGCCATCGCGACGACCAGCGTCGCCTGCTGCTCGGCAGCGGCTGCGATCGAGCCGAGCGCGGCTTCCGGCAGATCCAGCCCGAGCACGACCGCATCGTGGAGCCCCTGCTGCAACCGCTCGGCAGCCGCAGCAGCCGGTGCCCGGTCCGTGCGCAGCCCTGCCGCGTGCAGCTGCGTGGCCAGGTCGAGCATCGCATCCTGGTCCTGATCGACCAGCAAGACCGTACGCGTGTTCAACTCCATCCGACTCCTCGACTCCCGTGCAGACGCGCCACCGGGTCGGCTCCGACCCGATCAGGCACCCGTGACCAGCGGCCGGCTGCGCGCGGGTCAGCCGCGCTTGACTGCTGCCAACGCGTCGTCCTCGGTCTCGAAGATCGACAGGTGCTTCGAGATCCGCATGATGTCGAAGATCTTGATGATGAACGGCTTGATGTTGCAGAGATAGAGCTTCGCGCCCTTCGCCGCCGTCACGTTGTTCGCGACGATGATCAAGCCGACACCGCAGGAATCGATGATCTTCACGTTCTCGAGGTTCAGCACGAAGTGCTTGAAGCCCTCGTCGATCTTCGTGTTGATCGTCTCCTTGAGCGACTCCTTGAGGGAATCGGTCACGTAGAAGTTCAACGAACGATCGTTGAACGCGACGATGGCGGTCTTGTCCTCGTTCAGTGCCGTGACCGACAGGCCCTGGCTCTTCTTCCCGACGATCTCCATGGGAGTTCCCTCTCGCGTGTGGTCGATGCCGTGCCGAGCGCACGGGCGGAAGCCCTTTCGGCACACACGCTGGCCCGAGTTGAGGCGCGATTCCGGGAGTTCAACGTCCGCCCCAGCGGCGCGCGATGCTCCTGCGCCCGATGGCAGCGAGCGTCGCGCCACTCTTGCGGAGTCCGAGTTGCCATGCCTTGTTGGCCACGCTCGTGACCGACCGGCGCAGCCGGCGGGCGATCTCGAGGTTTTCGAGCACCGGATACAAGGCTCGCAGCCGCCTGACGGACTCCGGATCCCAGCGCGGCATCCGCACCGTGCCCGGGTGCGCGCGCTTGTCCTTCGCGAGCCGCAGACCCCGGGCCACGCATTCGATCTGGGCGGCCGGACGGGCGAACACGATTTCCAGATCGGGCGTGCTGCGGCTGCCATAGAGCTCGCGCAGCAGGTGCAGCTCGGCCCGGGTCCATGCTCCGCGCCGGCGGCGCCGCCGTAGCACCCGCGTCCTGGCGAGGATCTCGTCTTCGGTCCGGCCGAGCAGCCGCCCGATCTCGGCGGCGGTCTTGGCTCCGGTCGCGAACCGCAGCAGTCCGTCCTCGGCGGCCGTCCAGGCGCCGCGCCGTCCGGGGGACATGAACAGGTGCTCGGCCTGGCGCTCGATGCTCACCGGGGAGCGGCCGAGCACCCGCGCGACCTGCGGGGTGCTCGAGCGCAACCAGAGGTCGCGCAGCCGCACGCGCTCGAAGGTCGACCAGGCGCCACGCTTCATCGGCGCGCGCGCTCCGCCGGGGTCTGTTGCAGGAACTCCTGCGCGCGCGCCCGCGCCCGCTCGCGCGCGAACGTGCGGATCGTCGCGGCATCGGTCATCGCCATCGCCTGGGTCGCCAGCTCCTCGCATTCCGCGACCATCCAGCTGCGCACCATCAGCTTGACCCGCGTGAGCGCGACCGGCGCCATGCTGAGTTCGCGGAAGCCGAGCCCGAGCAGGATCGCGGTGAAGTAGTGGTCGCCCGCGATCTCGCCGCAGATCGAGGCCGGCTTGCCGGCGTGGCGCGCGGCTGCCGCGACCTGCGCGAGCATCCGCAGGACCGCCGGATGGTAGGGGTCGTAGAGCGACGCCACGCGCGGGTTGTCACGATCGACGGCGAGCGTGTACTGCACGAGGTCGTTGGTGCCCACGGAGACGAAGTCCACGAGGGGCAGCAGCATGTCGAGCACGTGCACGATCGCCGGCACTTCGACCATCACGCCGAGTTCGATCTTCGGATCGTGCGGCACCTGCGACTGGCGCAGGTCGTCGATCACCATCTCCAGCGCCTCGCGGCAGCGGCGCACCTCGTCGAGGTTGCTGACCATCGGCACGAGGATGCGGGCCTTGCCCATCGCGCTCGCCCGCAGGATCGCCCGCACCTGCGTGTAGAACAGGTCCGGCCAGTCGAGGCCGATGCGGATGCCGCGCCACCCGAGCTGCGGATTGCGCTCTTCGGGGGTCCGGAAGTAACGGAGCGGCTTCTCGCCCCCCACGTCCAGCGTGCGGAACGTGACCGGCTTGCCCTGGCTCTGCTCGACCGCGGCCGTGTACATCCGGCGCTGCTCCTCTTCGGTCGGAAACGTGTGCCGCTCCATGAAGGCGAACTCGGTGCGGAACAGGCCGATGCCCGCGACCGTGTCGAGTTCGAGCTGGGCCATGTCGCGGACGCTCTCGACGTTCGCGCAGAGCCTGACCTCGGTGCCGTCCCCCATCGTCGACGGCAGCAGCTTGACCTCGGCGAGCCTGCGCTCGAGCGCCTGCCGTTCGGCGAGCTGGTGCTGGTAGTGGCGCAGGTCCTCCTCGGAAGGCTCGATGACGACCGTGCCCGTCTCGCCGTCGAGCACGCACACGGCGCCCGAGGGCGCCTTGCTCAACAGTTCGTCGACCGCGACCACGCACGGGATTCCGAGCGACCGCGCGAGGATCGCGCCGTGCGAGTACTTGCCGCCGCGGACGGTCACGATGCCACGGATGTGCTGGCGGTCGAGCAGTCCCGCATCGGTCGGCAGGAACTCGTCGGCAGCGAAGAGGTAGTCGCGTCCGCCGGAGATGTAGACCGAGCGGGTCTTCTCGAGCAGCGTCGCGAGCAGATGCCGGCCGACGTCCCGTACGTCGGCGGCCCGTTCGCGCATCGCCGCGTCCTGCATCTGCTCGAACACCTGTTCGTAGCGGGCCACGACGCGCTGCAGCGCGACCTCGGTGTTGATCAGGCCGCGTTCGATCTCGCGCACGAGGTCCGCCTTGAACGTGCTGTCGTGCAAGAGCGCGAGTTGTGCGTCGTAGATCTTCGCGTCCTGCGCCGACAGGTCCCGGGCCATCTGCTGCCGCACGAACTGGATCGACTGCGAGGCCGAGAGGATCGCTTCGTCGAGCCGCGTGGCTTCCTTTTCCACGTCGGCTGCCCCGATCACGCGCGTCGGGATGAAGTCCAGGTCCATGTGGAATTGGACCAGCGGCGCGATCGCAATGCCGGGAGCGGCAGCGGTTCCTTTCAGCCGGCGGGCCATGTCGGAACACGTTTTCGCGCCGCATGTCGCGGATTGCAACATGCGCGACTCAGGAGCCGCGCCCCTCGCAGCCGATCAACTGTTTTCAGTCCTTGACAGGGCTGCATCGATCCATGACCAGGAAGCTCAAGCGTCGTTTTTCCGAGGAAGCCCCTGTGCAGGCCGAGGGCCTCGACGTCCTCTCCGACCCGGACTCCACGACCGCGGAAGCGGAGCAGGGATCGGTGACGGACGTTGCCGAGGCGGCAGCCACGGAGACCATCGCGGCGGAGGAAGTTCCGCCGGCCACGGCCGACGCCGAATCCGCAACCGCGGACGACGAGCTCGAGGCTGCGGCGGACGAGTCGGCTGCGGAACCGGGCGCCGAGGAGCCGGCCTCGGACGCAGCCGCGCCCGCGGCGGCAGACGCCGGAGCCGGTGGCGGCATGACGGCGACGCTCGGCTTCGTCCTGCTCTTCGCAGGTGCCGGAGTGCTGGCCGTCGACGCGCTCGGCCTCGTCCCCGAGCTCAGTGCGTGGTTCACGAAGATGCGCCTGGGCGGCGCCCACCTCGTGCTGGCCGGCCTGCTGCTCGTGATGCTCGGCGGCACGCGCCGTCGCCAGGCGCAAGGCCAGCGCGAGGCTGTCGCGCAGCGCGAGAAGTTCCACCAGCAGCTGCGCAACGAGCTGCAGACCCTGTCTGCGATCTTCGGCAACCCGGAGCACGGCGAGGCGATCGGCAAGCTGATGCTCGTCCTCCAGCGTCAGGACGAGAAGATCGCGAACCTGACCAAGGCGCTGAAGATGTACGGCAAGCCGCTGCTCGAGATCAGCCAGCAGGCGACCGGCATCGACCGCCAGCTCGGCGAAGTGGCCGGCAGCGTCACGCAGGGCCTCAAGCAGCTCGAGGCGAAGCTGGCCAGCGAGCACCAGCTCAGCGAGCACCGGAACACCTCGCAGCATAAGATCGCCCAGGAGCTCGCGAACCAGAGCCGGACCCAGGGCGACGCGATGAACCAGCTGCAGCGCGATCTCCACGAGCGCCACGAGGAGACCAAGCGTCAGGCCAAGAGCACGCTCGAGCGGATCGTGCAGCTCGAGAAGGCCATGGCCGAAGCGGCGACGCCGAAGAGCGACACCGAGGTGCTCACACACCTGGGCGAGCTCAAGCGCCACATCGCCGCCACGGCCGAGCGCATCGAGAAGGTCGAGCATCTCGCCGCCGAGGCCGGCAAGCCGAAGTCGGACGAACCGGTCCTGCAGGGCCTCGCGGCCATGCAGAAGCAGATCACGCAGCAGTTGCAGAGCCTGAACGCGGCCCTGCAGAACGCGGTGCAGAGCGCGGCGATGCGCGCGCCGAGCCAGTCTGCGGCGCCCGCGCCAGCTCCGGCGCCGGCACCGAGGGCCGCCGACATCACGCCGCAGAGTGCGCCGATGCCGGCTCCAGCCGCCGCGACGCATGCCGCGGCCGAACCGGGGGCGATGGGCCCCGGCGGTCTCGCGCAGTCGATCGCCGGCGAACACCGCGGCGACTCGAAGAACGTGCTCGGCGCGATCGCAAAGCTCAAGCAGATGCGCAAGTAGCGGCGGACGCCCGGCAACCGCCGGCTCGCATCAGCGGTCGCTGCGGCGCAACCGGAACTCCTCGCGGTTGGCGCCCCCCTTGCCTTCGACCTGCGCGACCAGCGTGCCGTCGTCCTCCAACGCGTAGGCGATCCGCACCGGATGGTCGTGCTGCGGGTTCTCGAACACGACCTCGCGCGGCCCCTGGTGCGTGCGTTTGAACTCCACGGCCGGCCGGCCGAGCGGTTGCGCGACGTAGAACACTTCGTCGCCGCGGCTCTCGATCCGCAGGTACTCGAAGAACGCGGTCCTGCCGTCGGCGAGGAAACGCGCGAATGCGAACATCGTGCCCCCGCGCGCCTCGCTCCAGCGCTCCTGCGACCAGCCGGTCCCCTGTGACCCCTGCCAGTCGCCGGCGAGCCAGGCGAGGTCGGGCAGGGTGCCGTCGCCGGCTGGCGTGGGTGCGCCGGCGCAGGAGGCGAGGAACAGGAAGCAGGCTGCGGTGGCTGGGCGCATGGGTTGGATCGTAGCTGCGCGAGCTGCGGCTGCAGTGGGCGCGAGGCCGCACGCAAGGTCGGGAAGCGCCGGTCGTGCTTGCGCCCCGGCTCGCGGATACTGATGCGGATGTGGCGCTTCGCTGCCCACACCGGCGTGTCGTTCGCGTCTGCTGCGGATCGCCGGAGTGATGTGATTCCTGCGTTGATAGACTGCGCCCGACCCACCGCCGCCGCCGCGCCCCAATCCGCGCGCGCGGCTGCGCGGCCGACCGGTCAGGTCCCATCGATGGCAATCCAGAGGAACAGCGAGCGGCGTCGGGCTTTCGACGAGGAGATCGCGCTCTCGAGGGAGTGCATCGCGGCGGGAGATCTGGACCGCGCGTTCCGCCACCTGGAACGCGCGCACGTGCTCGGCCAGGCCTTCGTGTGCCCGCATGCGAAGGTGCATGGGCTGATGCTCACGCTGGAGCTCCGTCGCGCGCGTCCACTGGCCGCGTTCGGCCAGGTCGTCCGGATCGTCCTGGGCAGCGTGGGATCGGCCATCGGGATCGTTCCCGTGGGGAACACGGGCGGAACCGACATCAGCATGTTCAAGCGCCTGCCGATCGCGCCGGATCTGCAGCAGCTCATGGATCGCAGCTCCTCGAGCGCTCCCGGGGGTTCGTGACGTGGAGTTCCTCATCGGGGCGGCCTTGGCGCTCGCGATCGGTCTCGCGGCCACGGCCCTGGGTTGGGATCGGGGGCGGGCGTTCTATCCCGCGGTCATGATCGTGATCGCGCTGCTCTATGGGGTGTTCGCGCTGATGGCCGGTTCGGTGCAGGCACTCGCGTTCGAGTCGATCGCCATGGTGGTGTTCGTGGTCGCATCGATCGCCGGATTCAGGCGGTCGTTGTGGCTGGTGGTCGCGGCGTTGGCAGCCCACGGCGTGTTCGACTGCGTGCACGGGCTGTGGATCGCGAATCCGGGTGTGCCGCTCTGGTGGCCACCGTTCTGCCTGGCCTACGATGTCGTGGCGGCCGCGTACCTTGCCTGGCTCCTTTCGCGCGCGAAGATCCGAGCCACCAGGACCGACCCCCCGGTTCCAGGGGACGCTCCCGCTGCGCGCGAACACCCCGGAACCCGAGCCTTGCCGTAGCCCCGAGCGGAGGACGATGACACACACCGGTTCGCGCGTGACGATCCACATGGCGGCGAGCCTCGACGGCTTCATCGCCCGCAAGGACGGGAGCGTCGACTGGCTCGAGATATCGGACGCGTATGCGGGTGGCGACACGATGACTCCGGAAGCCGTCGCAGCGTTCCTCAGGACGATCGACTGCTACGTGATGGGATCGCGGACCTACGAGACCGCGTTGCGTTTCGCCGCCCAGGGGTCGGGATGGGCCTACGGCGACAAGCCCACCTTCGTTCTCACGCATCGCGAGCTGCCGCGGATCCGCGACACCGTCGAGTTCTGCTCCGGCGATCTCGCACAGGTCGTGCATGGCCGCCTGCGCCCCAGGTTCCGCAGCATCTGGTTCGTGGGCGGCGGCATGGTCGCCGGCGAGTGCCTGCGCCTTGGGCTGGCCGACGAGATCTGCTATTCGATCCTCCCGGTCCTGATCGGTGACGGGATCGCGTTCTTCGGCCAGCTCGGCAGGGACGTCGCCCTGCACCTGGCGGAGGTCAAGGCCTACGCGACCGGCATCGTGGAGCTGCGTTACGAGGTGCGCGGACCTCGTCGCGAGACACCAAACTCCGGCCAAGGCTGACCGGTCGCCCCGACGTGGCTCAGGGTTCGAGCCCGAGCGCGCTGCGCACCGCCTGCTTGTCGACCTTCCCGCCCGCGAAGTCGTCGAACGCGCGCGCCGGCGGCGTGATCATGTGCCGCGCGATGAAGGGCGCGCCCTCCTTGGCCCCCTGCATCGCGTCCTTGAAGCAGCACTCCCACTCGAGCGTGGCCCAACCGTCGTAGCCGTGCTTCGAGAAGAGCGTGAAGATCGCGCCGAAGTCGACCTGGCCGTCGCCGGTCGAACGGAAGCGGCCGGCACGCTCCTGCCACGGCTGGTAGCCACCATAGACGCCGGTCATCCCGTTGGGCCGGAACTCGGCGTCCTTGACGTGGAAGCACTTGATGCGCGCGTGGAAGTGCTCGATGTAGGCCAGGTAGTCGAGGCACTGCAGCACGAAGTGGCTCGGATCGAAGAGCAGACACGCGCGCCGGTGCTCGTGGACCTTGCGCAAGAACATCTCGACCGTGGCGCCGTCGTGCAGGTCCTCGCCAGGGTGCACCTCGAACGCGCAGTCGACCCCCATCTCCTCGGCATGGTCGAGGAGCGGGAGCCAGCGCCGCGCGAGTTCGGCGAAGCCTTCGTCGACGAGGCCGGCCGGGCGCTGCGGCCAGGGGTACATCGTGTGCCAGAGCAGGGCGCCGGAGAAGGTCGGCATCGCCGTGCAGCCGAGGTTCCGGCTGGCCGCGAGCGCGAGCTTCACCTGTTCACTCCCCCACTTCTGCATCTGCTCCGGCGTCGAGACGCCGGGGGGGGCGAAGACCTTGAACATCGAGGCGTAGGCCGGATGCACCGCGACGAGCTGGCCCTGCAGGTGCGTCGACACCTCGGAGATCTGCAGGCCGTGCCTGGCCGCGGTCGCGCGCAGGTCGTCGCAGTAGCTCCTGCTCTCCGCGGCCTTCGCGAGATCCATGCAGCGGGCGTCCCACGACGGCAGCTGCGCGCCCTTGTAGCCGAGCGCGGCGGCCCACTTGCAGATCGTGTCGAAGCTGTGGAAGGGCGGCTGATCGCCCATGAACTGCGCGAAGAAGATGCCTGGTCCCTTGATCATCGTCCTGCCCTCACTGGTCGACCTCGACCCACTTGCCGCTGTCTGCAGAAGCCGACGCGGCCTCGAGCACGGCCATCACCGCGACCCCGTCCGCGAAGTCGGGATGGAACGCGCTGCCGTCGTGCAGCGCCTGCACGAAATCGGCGACCTGGTGCACGAAGCCGTGCTCGTACCCGAGCACGTGCCCGTCCGGCCACCAGTGCGCGGCATAGGGATGCGCCGCATCCATGCACATGATCGTGCGGTAGCCCTGCGCGTCCTGCGCGTCGGCGGACGAGAAGAACTGCAGCTCGTTCATGCGCTCGAAGTTCCACAACACCGAGCCCTTGGTGCCGTGCACCTCGATCTGGTGCCAGTTCTTGCGTCCCGGCGCGACCCGCGTCGCCTCGTAGGTGCCGAGCGCGCCGCCCTGGAACTTCGCGAGGAAGCAGAACGCGTCATCGACGTCGACCTTCTCGAGCTTGCCAGCCGCGTTCTTGCGCTGCCTGGTGAAGGTCTGCTCCATGCCACAGACGGCTGCGAACTCGAGTCCGGTCAGGAACAGCGTCATGTCGATCAGGTGCGCGTTCAGATCGCCGTGCGCGCCCGAGCCGCAGAGCTTGCGCTGCGTGCGCCAGGAGGCCGGCGTCTGCGCGCTGCTCATCCAGTCCTGGAGGTAGACCGCACGCACCTGGCGGACCTCGCCGATCTCGCCGCGCGCGATCAGCCGCTGCGCGAGGCTCGCCGCCGGCGCGCGCCGGTAGTTGTGCCAGATGCCGACGCGGAGCCCCTTCCTGGCCGCGAGGTCCGCCATCTTGCGGGCCTGTGCGAGCGTCATCGCGAGCGGTTTCTCGCAGAGCACGTGCTTGCCGGCTTGCAGGGCCTTGAGCGCGATCTCGCAGTGGCTGTCGTTCGGCGTCGCGATGTCGACCAGATGGATGTCCTTCCGGCCGAGTACGTCGTCGAGATCGGTCTCGGCCTCCATCCAGCCGTATTTCGCAGCAGCCGTCTCGACCCGGGCGGCGTCGCGGCCGACGACGACCTTGCGCGCGAGCTTGAGCGGCAGGTCGAAGAACCGGTCGACCTGGCGGAACGCGTTGCTGTGCGCCCGGCCCATGAAAGCGTGGCCGATCATCGCCACACCGAGGGTCTTGGTCTCGCGCACGGGTGCGAACGGAGTCTTGGGCATGGGGGCGTGAAGTTACAGAATGAGGCCGCGTGAGTCCTGGACCAGTACCAGGGAGCCGCCGCCTGGCCCTGCTCCTGCTCTTGCTCGCCGTCGTGGCGGCGTGGCTTGCGGTCCCGGTCTGGATGGACTTCGAGCGCCTGGCCGCGCACCGCAATCCTGCGGCGCTCGCGGGCTTCGGCCTGATGACCTTGGCGCCCGTGCTGCTCGCGGGTGCGGCCGCGCGCGCGTGGCGCCGCTCGCTGCACGGGCCGACGGTCGCCCGGCTCGCGTTCTGCGCACTGGTCGCGTGCTGGCTCGCCTACGTGCTGCTCGCCGGTGGCTACGTGCGCGGCCGGGTCGTCGTCGCCCTCTGTGCCGCCGCTTCGGCCTGGGCCTGCATGCTGTTCTGGCTGCCGCAGGGGCGGCACCTCTCCGGCGGCTGGCGCCGGCTCGAGATCCTGGTCTGCAACCTCTGCCTGGTCGCCCTGCTGGCCGAGGGCGCGTTGCGCGGTCTCGGCCTCTGCACCACCTCGCCACTGCTCGCGCGCAAGACCATGTCGTCGGCGGCCCGGATGCACCGCCACGCGATGCCGCCGCACTCGGTCCACCTCGGCTTCCGCTGCAACGCGCTGGGCTTCTACGACGAGGAGTTCGCCCGCAACGAGCGCACGCCGCGCGCGGTCGCGGTGCTCGGCGACTCGTTCGCAGCGAGCTATGTGCCGCATGCCTACCACTACACGACCGTCGCCGAACGCGCTCTGCCCGGGACCGCGATCTGGAACCTAGGCTGGGCGGCGCTAGGACCGGACGAGTACGTGCTGCTGCACGACGACTACGTCGCGAAGCTGCAGCCCGACGCCCTCCTGGTCGCGCTCTTCCTAGGCAACGACCTGCTCGAAGTCCAACCGGCGGCCACGGCCGACCGCTGGCTCGCCGGCTGGTTCGACCGCGGCAGCGTGCTGCTCTGCGAAGTGCCGCGCCGTCTCGCCCTGCTCGCGCGGGCACGCGCGGTCGACCCGATCCCGGACCGCGAGACCGCGATCGTGACCGGCGAAGCCGCGCTCGTCGCACGCTGGCCGCATCTTGCCGACCCGTTGCGCGAACCGGGCACCTTCGCGCCGGAGGCCTTCCTCGAGCTCGAGACCGCCCGCGCGCGCGGCGCCTGCATTCCCGACCCGGCAAGCCTCGAGGCGCTCGAGGCGCGGCTGCGCGAGCTGCGCGCGCGTGCGGGCAAGCGCCCGTTCGGCGTGCTTCTGCTGCCGGACGAGTTCATGCTCGAGGACCGGCTCTGGCAGCAGATCCGCGCGCGCGCGCCCGAGCTCGGGGACAAGCGGCAGCGCCTGCGCGAGCACCTGCTGACCTTCTGCCGCAGCGAGGGCATGCCGCACCTCGATCTGCTGCCGGCCCTGGCTGCGGTCCCGCCCCTGGCCGACGGCGACCGCCACCTCTACCTGCTGCGCGACACGCACTGGAACGCGCGCGGCAACGCGGTGGCCGGCGCGGCACTCGCGGAGTTCCTGCGCGAGCTGCTGCGATGAACACGAACGCCGTCGCGCAGCTCGTGCTCTCCGCGCTCTGCTTCTCGCTGACCGGCGCCTGTGCGAAGGGACTGCTCGCCTCGCTCAGCGCGTACGAGACGGTGTTCTTGCGTTCGCTGCTCTGCACCATGCTGACCCTCGCGACGCTACCCGGCAGCTGGCGGGCGCTCGTCGGCCAGCGCACCGGGCTGCTGCTCGTGCGCGGGCTGCTCGGCTATCTCGGCTTCCAGCTCTACGTCTCTTCGCTCGAGCGCATTCCGTTCCCTGACGCGGCGGCGCTGACCTACACCAGCCCGATCGTCACCGGCCTGCTGGCCGGTTGGATCCTCGCCGAACCGATCCGCAGGCGGCACCTGCAGGCGCTGCTGCTCTCGAGTGCCGGCATCGTGCTGATCCTGCGCCCGCAGCTCGAGCTCGAATGGCTCGGCGGGGCGATGGCGCTGGGTTCGTCGCTCGCGAGTGCCTTCGCGTTCATCGTGATCCGCACGCTGACCCGCACCGAGGCGCCGCAGACGATCGTGCTCTGGTTCCCGCTGGTCACCCTGCCGATCGCCGGGGCCTGCGCCCTGCCGGACTTCGTCTGGCCGCACGGCGGCGAATGGTGGTTGGTGCTAGGTCTCGGGCTCTTCTCGCAGCTCGGGCAGACGACGATGACGCGGGCCCTGCAGCTGACCGGCGCGGGCACGGTCTCCAACCTCTCGTTCCTGTCGCTGATGTTCACCTCGCTCTGGAGCATCCTCTTCTTCGCCGAGCCACCCTCGCTCTGGGTCGCGGCCGGCTCGGCGCTGGTGATCGCCGGCCTGTGGATCCTCGGCCGGCCGGCGGCCGAGGTCGAGAGCGTGTCGCCGTAGGACCCGGGGCTCCGGGGTCGGTCCGCGCTTCTCGATCCGAGCGGGTCCGCGCCGTGGCACGCACCGCACGAAAGGCGCGGAGGTTCGTCGAGGTTCTCGCTGCCGGTCCGGCGGCAGGCCTGGATGGGTTGCATGGATCCAGTCGCCCCGAGCCGGGCGAATGGAGGCGAGTTGCGCGCGAGCGAGCCAGGTGGCGCGGACTCCCTAGCCCTCCCCCTGCCGTTCCTCGAGCTCCATGTAGCGCGTGTAGAGCGCATCGACCGCCTCCGCCTGCTGCGCGCGCTGCGCCGCGAGCGCATGCGGATCCCCGCCCGGCTGCGTGTAGAGCTTCGGATCGAGCAGCGCCTGGTCGAGCCGCGCGAGCTCCTGTTCGGCGGCGGCGATCCGGTCCGGCAAGGCGACCAGCTCCTGCGTCTCCCGTGTCGAGAGGCGCTTGGGCCGCGACGCGGGCGCGCTCGGTGCCGGCTTCGTGGCGGCTGCCGGCGCCGCCGCGGCCTTGCGCTCGGCTGCGAGCCGCGCGAGCAGGCCGGAGAGATCCCCCTCGTGAACGCGGGCCCGGCCGGCCCCGTCGAGATGCAGCACCCGGGTCGCGACCCGGTCGAGGAACCAGCGGTCGTGGCTGACGACCAGCACGACGCCTTCGAACGCGCAGAGCGCCTCCTCGAGCGTGCGCAGCGTTGCCAGGTCGAGATCGTTCGTCGGCTCGTCGAGCACGAGCACATTGCCTCCTTGCGCCAGGAGCTTGGCGAGCAGGACGCGATTGCGCTCGCCACCCGAGAGGTCGCCGATCCGCGCCTGCTTGGTCGCGCCAGCGAACAGGAACTGCTCGAGATAGGTCTCGATCCGCAGCATGCGGCCACCGACGTGCACGTAGTCGTTCTTGCCGCCGACTTCTTCGAGCACGGTCTTCGCCGGGTCGAGGCCAGTGCGCGCCTGGTCGATGCGCGAGAAGCGCACGGTCGGGCCGACGACCACGGTGCCCGAGTCCGGCGCGAGCTCGCCGGTGCACAGGCGCAGAAACGTGGTCTTGCCGGCGCCGTTCGGGCCGACGATGCCCAGGCGCGTGCCCGGCCCGATCTCCAGGTCCAGCGGCGCGAGCACGCAACGGTCGCCGAAGCGCTTGGTGACCCCTTGCAGGCGCAGCACCTTGTCGCCGAGCCGCGCGGTGCACGGAATGCGGAACTCGAGCTCGCGCCCGGCTTCCTCGCGCGCCGCGCCGACCGTCGCGTGGAAGCGCGAGATCCGCGCCTTGGCCTTGGTCGTGCGGGCCGGCGGCCCGCGGCGCATCCAGGCGGTCTCGCGGCGCAGCAGGTTGAGCCGCGAAGATTCGATCTTCTGTTCGCGTTCGAGGCGGTCGGCGCGCGCGACCAGGAAGTCCTCGTAGCCGCCCTCGTAGGAGAAGAACTCGCCGCGGTCGATCTCGATGATGCGGTGCACGACCCGGTCCAGGAAGTAGCGGTCGTGGGTGACCATCACCAGCGCGCACTCCGCCGCCAGCAACCAGTCCTCGAGCCAGTCGACGACGATCGCGTCGAGATGGTTGGTCGGCTCGTCGAGCAGCAGCAGCTCGGGCGCGCTCAGCAGCAGGCGCGCGAGCGCGACGCGGCGCTTCTCGCCGCCCGAGAGCGGCCCGCACAGGGCCTCGGGATCGGGCAGGCCGAGCCCCGCGATCATCGCCTCGATCCGATGCTCGATGTCGTGGCCGCCGAGCTCGTCGAGCGCGGCCTCGAGCTCGCTCTGCCGGCGCAACAACCGGTCCAGGTCGGCGTCGGGTTCGCCCAGGCGCGCGTGCAAGCGGTCGAGTTCGTTGCTGACCTCGAGGTGCGCGGCGAGCCCCTCGCGCACCACGTCGCGCACGCTGCGCGCCGGGTCGACGACCGGATCCTGCGGCAGGTAGCCGAGGCGCAGTCCGCGGCGGACCGTGCGCTCGCCGGCGTCGGGTTCGAGCACGCCGGCGAGGATCCGCAGCAACGTCGACTTGCCGCAACCGTTCGGGCCGATCAGGCCGATCCGTTCGCCCTCCTGCACGTACAGGGACACGCCGTGCAGCAGCTGGCGCGCGTCGAAGCGCTTCGCGATGCCGCTCACGCCGAGCAGCGTCACGCCCGGCCCCCGTAGCGCCGCGGCGGGCGCGGATCGGAGTCGACGCGCGGCGCGAGCTCGCGCTCGTAGAACGCGACGTCCCACCACTGGCCGTACTTGAACCCGCACTTGTGGTGGTGGCCGACCAGCCGGAAGCCGAGCGCCGCGTGCAGGCGCTCGCTCGCGGGATTGGGCAGGGTGAGGCCGCCGATCGCGAGCCGGTAGCCGAGCCCGGTCAGGTCCTGCAGCAGCCGGCCGTAGAGCACCTTGCCGAGTCCGTGCCCACGCGCCGACTCCGCGAGGTAGATCGTGGTCTCGACCGTCCACTGGTAGGCAGCGCGCTCGCGCCAGGTCTTCGCGTAGGCATAGCCCTTCACTTCGCCCGCGAGCTCGAGGACCAGCCACGGCCAGTCCGGGAGCACGCTCGCGAGCCGTTGTCCGAACTCGGCGAGGCTCGGCGGCTCGTACTCGAACGAGATCGCGGTGTCGCGCACGACCGGCGCGTAGATCGCCAGCATGGGCGCGGCATCCGCGGCAGTGGCATCTCGGATGACCTGGACCATTGGGGTCCGCACTATCCTGGGAACGCATGGCCTGGATCCAGACCGTCGCTCCCCCCGCCGCCGCTGGCCCCCTGCGCCGGATCTACGACCAGGCGCAGGCCCGCGCCGGCAAGGTGTTCCAGATCCTGCAGGTCCAGTCGCTCGATCCGGCGATCTTGCAGGCCTCGCTCGGGCTCTACTTCGCGACCACAACCAGTCCGCATTCGCCGCTGCCGCGCTGGTTCCGCGAACTGATCGCAACCCACGTGTCCCGGGTCAACCACTGCGAGTATTGAGCCAAAGCCCACTGCGGCGACCTCCGTGCCGAGGCGCCCGAGTCCCTGCGTGCGATCCTCGTGAGCCACGACCCTTGGCCGGCCCTCGACCAGACGCAACGAGCGCTGCTGGCCTACGCCGAGAAACTGACCCGCAGCGCATCGGCGTGCACGCGCGACGACATCGCCGGGCTCCGCGCCGTCGGCGCGACCGACGCGGAGATCCACGCGACCGTGCAGGTCGCCGCATACTTCAACTACATCAACCGGATCGCCGCCGCGCTCGGCGTCGATCCCGAGCCAGATGCTGCGTCATGATCCACAACGACGTCGATGGTCCGATCCAGATCCTGCGCCTGAACCATGGCAAGGCCTCGGCGCTCGACCTCGAGCTCGCCGAGGCGCTGGTGGCCGAGCTCGAGCGCTTCGCGAAGAGCGCGCATCGCGCCCTCGTGCTGACCGGCACCAGCGCGATCTTCTCCGCCGGCGTCGACCTGCCACGGGTGCTGCGCGACGGCCCCGGCTATGCGATCCGCTTCCTGCCGGCCCTCGACCGCGCGCTGCGGGCCCTCTGGGCCTGCCCCAAGCCGACGGTCGCCGCGGTCAACGGCCACGCGATCGCGGGCGGGGCCTTGCTCGCACTTGCCTGCGACTGGCGGATCGGCAGTGCCGGCAAGGCGAGCTTCGGCATCCCCGAGCTCAAGGTCGGCGTGCCCTTCCCGCCGCTCGCGCTGGCGATCGCGCGCGCGGCCCTGACGCCCCGCGACTTCGACGAACTCGTGCTGACCGGCCGCTACCTGCAGGGCGACGAAGCCCTGGCGCGGGGCTGCGTGCACGAACTGGCGCCGCAGGAGCTGGTGCTACCGCAGGCGCTCGCACGCGCGCGCGAACTCGCAGCCGTGCCCGAGGCGACCTATGCGTTCCACAAGCACGAGCTGCGGCGGCGGCCGCTGCAGGACCTCGAACGCGAGGGCACCTACCTGCTCGAACGGACACTCGCGGCCTGGTCCTCGGTCGAGGCCCAGGCCGCGATGCAGGGATACGTGGAGCGGACGCTCCGGCGCAAGGCCTAGAAGGGCTTCCAGGTCACTGGACCTTGATGCCCACCGCGTTGGTCAGCGTCAGCGGCGTCGGCCTGCCGTTGCTGGCGTCGACGATCGCGACCTGGATCTGGAAGGCGCCGCCGACCAGCCCTGGATCGTTCGGGATCGCGAGTGGCTGCGTCCAGACACCCTCGGCCCGCTTCGCATCTCCGGCTCCGGTCATGCCGGCCATCGTGACCAGCGGGTCGACGAGGAGCTTGCAGCCGGTCACGCCGATGAAGCCGAGGTCCAGCGGCTGCCAGCCGGCGTTGGCTCCGAGCAGCAGGAGCGTCGGCGAGTTGGGCGCGGCCCCGTGCACTTCGATCGCGAAGTTCGCGTTGCCGACGCTCGGGACTTCCTTGGCGCCGAGCACTGGCACCTGGCCGTAGCTGCCGGCGCAGGCGCTGCCGATCGGCGTCACCCCGATCGCGTTCACGTAGAGACGCAGGGGCGTCGAGGTCGTGGCCGTCGCGTCGGCGTTGTGGAACGACCACAGGTCGGCGGAGTTGTCACCGCCGTTGCCGTCCGCGGTCAGGCCGACGACGTACATCTGCACGAGGCCCGCCGTGGTCGGCGCGGTGTAGCCGTAGGTCCAGTTGCGGTTGTTGATCTGCGTCGAGTGCGTCAGGTCGACGCCGGAGCTGCCGGTGCGCGTGTTGGCGCCGGCCGTGAACGTGCCTCCGGTCACATAGGTGGTCATCCCACCCCAGTTCTTCGAGTTGACGGCGCCGCCGGTCATGAAGGTGTTGATCGAAATCGCCTGGCCGGGCGTCAGCGAGCGCGCGGTCGGGGCGACGTTCACCGCGATGCCGCTGCCACCAGGCGCCGAGGCATGGCAGCTGCCGCAGCTCGGCATGGTCCTGGCCAGGGTGGACCCGGGCAGGCGGCCGTTGTTGGAGGAAACGACGAGGGATGCGAGGACGAGGGGGATCGTGGCCGCGCTGGTCCAGAGGAAGGAATCGGGTCTCATGGGATCTGGGGTGGCAAACGGCCCGAAACGGATTCGTGGGCATCCGCGCCGGCTGCGGGCCTGTGTGCATCAGCCGCCGCGGTGTGCACTCCGTGGTGCGGAATGCGCGACATGACCAGGAACCGCTGTCACGCGAATGTCTTTCGCACTGCAGCAGAAGTCCCGCGCCGCAATCAACACTCACGCACTGGTCAGGTTGCCGGTGTCACGAACCGCGCGCTCTGGCGAGGAGCCGGCGTCTCGCGTCCAGCTCGGTCTTCTCGAGCAGCACGACCGCCTCGACATGGTGGGTCATCGGGAACATGTCGAACGGCTCGATGGTGGTCGGTGCGTAGCCGGCCGCTCCGAGTCCGATGAGATCGCACGCGAGCGCCTCCGGCGCACAGGAGACGTAGAAGATCTTCTTCGGTTGCAGGCCGGCGATCGCGCGCAACACCTCGGGTGCTGCCCCGTCGCGTGGCGGATCGAGCAGGACCGCATGCGGCCGCGGCGGCAGCTTGCGCAGGTGGACCTCGACCGGTCCGCGCAGCATCCGGAAGTTCACGAAGTGGTTGGCTTCGGCCGAAGCCTGCGCGTCGCGCGCGGCCCGCGGGTTCTCCTCGACGCCGACCACCTCCTGCACCCGGTCGGCGAGCGCCATCGCCAACAGGCCGCCGCCGCAGTAGAGATCGAGGATCGTCGCGTCGGGTGGCGGCGCCACCAGCCGGCGCACGGCCTCGACCAGGAACCCCGCGCCCCAATGGCTGGTCTGGAAGAACGCACCCGGCGAGCACAGGTAGCGCACGCCGCCGAGCGTGCAGGCGAGCCGTTCTTCGCCGTGCAGGAGCCGCGTGTCCCTGCCGAGCAGGCGCTCCGCCGGACCGTCGTTCTCGTGCACGGCGATGCCCGCCGGCAGGCGCGCGCCGAACCCCGGCACGATCTCGGCGGCGCGCGGCGGCGGCCGCCGGACGACGTAGCCGAGCTGGCTCGTGCCGCTCACCGGATCGGCACGCACGACGACTGCGCGCAAGGTGCCGTGATCAGTCAGGGGGGCCCATCCTTCCCAGCCCAACCGTGCCGCCACGTCGAGCGCGGCCAGCGCGGTCGCGAACCCCTTGGGCTCGCTGACCGGACACTCGCGGATCTCGACGAGCTCGCGCGTGCCCCGGGCCATGAGACCGCCGATCAGCCGGCCGCGCTGCGTCTGCGTCATCAGCACGATCTTCGTGCGTTGGCCCCAGGGATCGGTTGGACCTTGCATCGGCGCCAGCTCCGGCACCTCGCGTCCGAGCGCGTGCGCGAGCGTCTTGCGCAGACGCTCGGTCTTGACCTGCAGCTGGGCGGAGTAACGCAGATGCTGCAGGTCGCAGCCGCCGCAGCGGCCGAAGTGCTCGCAGAGCGGGTCGACGCGGTCCGGTGAGCGTTCGTCGATGCCCAGGAGTTCGCCGCGGCCGAACTTGCGTCCCGCCGAGCGCACCCGGATGCGCACGACCTCACCCGGCAGCACGCCCGGCACGAAGAGCACGTACTTGCCGACGCGGCACAGTCCGTCGGGACCATCGCCGAGCGCGTCGACTCGGACGGTCAGTTCTTCGCCGACGCGGACCGGTGCAGAGGACACGGTGGTGATAAAAGGGAAGCCTCCGGCTTTTTCCATGTTCGCTTCACTCTTCCTCGCGCTGTGTTTCCAGCCACCGGAGCCGGCCCCGGCCCGGACCGAGCGCCTCGCCGCCTGGGAAGCGCTCGGCTACGGGATGTTCATCCACTTCGGGATGTCCACCTTCACCGGCGACGAGTACGGCGGGACGCCGGCCAGGTCGGAGGTCTACGCGCCCACGGCGCTCGACCCCGAGCAGTGGGTCCTCGTCGCCAGGCGCTCGGGCATGCGCTACGCAGTGCTGACCACCAAGCACTGCTATGGCCACTGCCTGTGGGACAGCAAGTTCAGTGACTACGACGTCGCGAGTTCGAAGGTGCCGCGCGACGTGGTGCGCGAGTTCACGGAGGCTTGCAAGAAGCACGGCATCGCGGCCGGCCTCTACTACTTGCTGGGCTGGGACGCCTACCACCAGGCCAGGCGCACGCCGCTCGAGTACGAGCAGCTCTGCCGCAACCAGCTGACCGAGCTGCTGACCGGCTACGGGCCGATCGGCGAGCTGTGGCTCGACATCCCCTGGGACCTCGGTCCGGACACGCAGGGCGCCCTCGGCCGGCTCTACCGCCGGATCAAGGAACTGCAACCATCCTGCCTGGTGCTGCTGAACCAGGGCCTGCGCGACGGCCAACAGATCGCGCAGGTCCAGCCGACCTGGCGGCGCCAGCCCGCGCACCGGGACGCGATCGGGCTGTGGCCCACCGACCTCGTCGACGGCGAGCGCACGCCACCTCCCGAGGGCGGGCACGCGCCGCGCCAGCGCGTCGCGGACCAGGAGCGTTACCTGCCGATGGAGGTGTGCGAGACGCTGGCCGAGCACTGGTTCTGGATCGAGCAGGATGGGCTGCGCTCCGTGCGCACGCTGGTGCGCTTGCACGAGCAGGCGCGCAGTCGTGGGGCCAACTTCCTGCTCGACGTCGCTCCGGATCGCACCGGGCGGATCCCCGATGCGGCCGTCGTGCGGCTCCGCGAGGTGCACGAAGTGCTGACCGGGAAGGTGCCGCTGCCCGTGAACCTCGCCCGCGGCGCGGGCACCAAGGCCTCGAACGTACATGCCGGGGATCCGCGCTGGCGCGCTGAGGCCGCGCTCGACGAGGATTCGCGCACCCGCTGGGCGACCGATGCGGATGTGCGCACCGCCTGGCTCGAAGTGGACCTCGGCAGCGAGCAGACCTTCACGCACGCCTACTTGAGCGAGGGGTGGGACCGCGTGCGTCGCTTCGCGATCGAGGTGGCCGACGGCGCCGGCTGGCGCGCGATCCACGAAGGCACGCGGATCGGCGGGGACGGCCTGCGCATCACGCTGCCGAAGACCACGGCCCGCCGCGTGCGGCTCACGGTGCTCGACTCGACCGGCGGTCCGACGATCCGCGACTTCGAACTGCAATGAACGTCGACGAAGCCGTGGCGCAAGCGCTCGCCGAGTGCGGCCTCGATCCGAGCTGTGCGCGGACGATCCGCGACCTCGTCGAGCGCCGTGACGACGAGTGGCATGCGTGCTGCGGCAGCCAATGCGAACCCTGCGTCGTCGTCCTGGTGCGCGCGGTCGAGCGCGTGCGCGCCCTGCTGGAGGCACGATGAACCGCGTCACGCTCGCCCGGGCGCTCTCGAAACTGGGCGCCGCCTCGCGCAAGGCCGCCCGCGACCTCTGCGCCAGCGGCAGGGTGAAGGTCGACGGCCGCGTCGTGCGCGATCCCGACCACTGGCTCGATCTGAGCCGGGCCGAAGTGACCCTCGATGGCCGGACGCTCGCGCGCGATCTGCCGGTCCATGTCGCGCTGCACAAGCCGCCGGGCGTCGTCACGACCTGCCGCGACGAGAAGGGGCGCCGCACCGTGATCGACCTGATGCCCGAGCGCTGGAAGCGGCTGCGTCCGATCGGGCGTCTCGACCTCGCGAGTTCGGGCCTGCTGCTGCTGAGCAACGATGCGCGCTTCGGCGAAGCGGTGACGTCGCCCGCGACCGCGGTCGAGAAGGAATACGAAGTGGAGCTCGACCGGCCGTTGACTCCCGAGCATGCGCGGGCCCTGGCCGCGCCGATGGAACTCACGGACGGCACGCGCCTGCTGCCGGCACGGGTCGCTGGCAGCGGCTGCGCGATCCGCCTCGTGATCGTCGAAGGCAGGAACCGCCAGATCCGGCGCATGTGCGAGCAGCTGGGCTACCGGGTCGAGCGGCTGCACCGCACGCGCATCGGCCCGGTGCAGCTCGGCGACCTCGAAGCCGCAGCGACCCGGCCGCTGAGCGCGGCCGAGGTCAGGGCCTTGCTCGCGTGTGGTTCAAGCCGCGGCCGCCGCGGCGACGAAGGAGCCAGCCGATAGACTGCGCGACGCCGCATGCCAGGCACTCCCCAGTTCGGACTGGTCGTCCTCTTTGCCACCTTCGCGGTGACGCTGATCGGCGGGTTCATGTTCGGGGCGGCCCGGCTCGTGCCGTTCCTGCTGTTCGCGGGGCCGTTCCTGCTGCCGACGTCGGTGAGCTTCCACGTGCCCGGGTTCCGGCTGGATCGGACGACGGCGGTCACGATCCCGGCACTCGTGCTGATGTTCCTGGCCTCGCCCGAGCGGCTGCGCCGCCTGCGCT
>CAZSKV010000416.1:0-2195 GCA_964607495.1 uncultured candidatus Brocadiaceae bacterium | reverse complement strand
GCCCCGCTCAGGTCTTGGGGGTCTTCCCCTGCTTGCAGGCCGGCTTGCCGCAGACCCCGGTCTTGGGGTCCATGCCGCAGCCGCCGGTGTCGGGCCGGTCGGCCTTGGCCCCGGCCTGGTAGGACGCGCTGCGGTTGTCGGTCGCGTAGAAGCCCGCGCCCTTGAAGATCAAGCCGGCGCCGGCCCCGATCAGGCGCAAGAGCTTCGCCTTCTTGCACTCGGGGCACTTCTTGAGCGGCCTGGCGGTGATCGCCTGGAACTCCTCGAAGCGGTGGCCGCAACCCTGGCACTCGTAGTCGTAGGTAGGCATCGCGTCAGCTCTTGTCGGCACCGGGCCCGGCCGCGGACGAGTCGGGCTTCGGGGTCGAGACCAGGACGCGGGTCGGGCGGATGACCTTGTCACTGATCGCGTATCCCCGTTGCAGCACCTGGGCGACGTGCCCGGGGGCCAGCTCCTGGGTCGGCAGCATGCCGACGGCCTCGTGCTGCGCGGGATCGAAGGGCTTGCCGTGGGCTTCGATCTCGACCACACCGTGGCGCTCGAGCACACCCTGCAGCAGGCTCTTGATCATCTGCAGTCCCTCGACCATCGCATGCGTCTCCTGCTTGAGGGACTCGGTCGACTCGTGCCGCTCGTGGGCCCCGAGCGCCAGGTAGAAGTTGTCGAGCACCGGCAGGACCTCGCGGGCCAGGCCTTCGAGCACGCGGTGGCGCATGTCCTCCATCTCCTTGGCCTGGCGCCTGCGGACATTCGACAGGTCAGCCATCGCGCGCTGCAACTGCGCCTCGAGCTGCGCGCACTTCTCACGCAGGGTCGCGACCTCGGGATCGAGCCCCGGGATCGCGGTGGACTTCTCGGTGCTCTTCGCGCCGGCCTGCTCCGATTTCGCGTCGGCGCCTGCCTCAGGCTCGTGTGGTTCGTGCTTCTTGGTCATGGCAGCGTCTCTCGCGAGTTCGCCTCACTGGAACATGTCGCGGACCTTCTCGAAGATGCCTTTCTTCCTGGGCGTCTTCTTGCGCTTCTGCTCGATCTCGTCGAACTGAGCCAGCAGCGCCTCTTGTTCGGGGGTGACCTTCTGGGGGATCTCGACCTGCACCTGGACGACCAGGCTGCCCTTGCCGTAGCCGTCGGCCCGGGACAGACCGTGGTTGCGGACCCGCAGGCGTTCGCCCGGCTGCGTGCCGGCCGGGATCTTCAGCGCGACCGTCTCGCCGGAGATCGTCGGCAGGTCGATGCTGTCGCCGAGCACGGCCTGGCGGAACGTGATCCGCGTCTGCGCGAGCAGGTCGTCGCCCGCGCGCGTGAAGAACTCGTGCGGCAGTTCGTGGATCACGACCACCAGGTCTCCGGATGGCCCGCCGCCCTCCCCGGCCTCGCCCTGGCCCGGAATGCGCTCGACGTGGCCTTCCGCGATCCCGGGCGGGATCGTGATGTCGATCGGGACCTTGCGGTCGACGAGACCGCGGCCGCGGCAGCGCGGGCAGGGCTCGCGCACGATCGAACCCTGACCCCGGCACTGTGGGCAGGCCTGCCGGATCTGCAGGAACCCGTTGCTGCGCAGCACCTGGCCATGGCCGCCACAGGTCGTGCACCGTTCCGGCGAGGTGCCCGGCTTGGCGCCGCTGCCGGCGCAGGGCTCGCAGGCGGTCGCCCGCGAGATCTCCAGCGTCTTCTTGACGCCGCTCGCGACTTCTTCGAGCGTCAGCTCGAGGTCGACGCGCAGGCTCGCGCCGCGCCGGCCCCGGCCGGTGCCGCGTCCGCCGCCGAAGAACTGCTCGAAGAAGCCACCGCCGCCGCCGCCACCGCCGAACATGTCGCCGAACGCCTGGAAGATGTCTTCCATGTTCGCGAAGCCGCCGAAGCCGCCACTGCCCTGGTTGACTCCGGCGTGGCCGAACTGGTCGTACTGGGCGCGCTTGTGCTTGTCGGAGAGGACCGCGTAGGCATCGGCGGCCTCCTTGAAGCGCTCCTCCGCCGCCTTGTCACCCGGATTGCGGTCCGGATGGTTCTCCATCGCCAGCTTGCGGTAGGCCCGCTTGACCTCGTCCTCGCTCGCGCCCTTCGTGACGCCGAGGACCTCATAGTAGTCGCGCTGCTTGGCCATGGGTGATGGTGCCGGTGCGGGCGTCGACTGGCGGCCGGCGCCCGGACCCCGGGGTAACCGCGCCCGCCCGCGGCCCCCCACCGGGTCCCG
>CAZSKV010000415.1:0-5236 GCA_964607495.1 uncultured candidatus Brocadiaceae bacterium | reverse complement strand
CTCGTCGAGGTCGAGGTCGACGCGTATCTCGGGTAGCCTGGGTGGGCAGCGCACGATGAGACCGATCTTCACCCTTCTTCTCACATGGCTCGTCGCCTGCACGGGCCCTTCACCGGCGACCAAACCGATGGCCAGCACCCAATCGCGGCCGAGCACCCAGAAGAGCGACGTGGCGACCTTCGGCGCTGGTTGCTTCTGGTGCGTCGAAGCCGTCTATCAGCAGATCCCAGGCGTGATCGGCGTGCGCTCCGGATACATGGGCGGCAGCACGAAGGAGCCGACCTATGAGCAGGTCTGCACCGGAACCACCGGGCATGCCGAGGTCGTGCAGCTCGACTTCGATCCTGCGGTCGTGAGCTACGAGCAGCTGCTCGAGTGGTTCTTCCGTCTGCACGACCCGACGACGCTGAACCGGCAAGGGGCCGACGTCGGCACGCAGTATCGGTCGGTGGTCTTCGCGCACTCGCCGCAGCAGAAGGCTGCCGCCATGCAGGTGATCGATGCCTTGACCCAGAAGAAGGTGTTCGACCAGCCGATCGTCACCGAGGTGGCCGCGGCCGGCGAGTTCTGGCGCGCCGAGGCCTACCACCAGGACTACTACCGCCAGAACAAGGCGCAGGGCTACTGCCGCGTCGTGATCCGCCCCAAGCTCGAGAAGCTCGGCCTCGTCCGCTGATAGAAAAGTACCGCGTACTTTTCTACTAAGTCAGGCCGCGGGCGATGGCGCGCGGGTGGATGCCGAGGGCGAGCGCGGCAGCGGCGGCCGCGAGGGCGTTGGCCAGGTCGTGCGCAGGCAGTCCTGCGACCGGACGCAGGGCCACGCCGCGGCGCTGGCGGACGAGCACGATCTGCCCCTCGTGCACGAAGCAGGCGTCGCCGCCGGCCTCGACGTGCCGCGCCACGGTCGGGTGCTGCCCGCTGGTCGCGAACCAGACCAGCGGCTTCGGCAGCTCCCTGCCACGCGCCGCGACCTGCGGATCGTCGGCATTGAGCACGACACGCCCGCCGGTCGCGATCGTGCGCGTGATCGCGAACACCGCATCGGCCTCGGCGCCACCCGTCAGGTTGGTCACGATCGCGACGTTCGCCTGCGCCACCGGTGCCCCGTGCCCGGCCAGCAGCGCGCTCGGGCATTCGACGAACGCGATCCGGATGCGGGGATCCTCGAGGAGCGCATGCACGGCCGGCACCTCGAGGGGCTCGGCGCCCGTGCGGGTGATCACGCCGGCAAGCAGGCCGGCCGCGTCGGCGATCCTGGCGAGCACCTGCACGACCGCGGTCTTGCCGCGAGCGCCAGCGACGAGGGTCAGAGGCGGCAGGAGCGTGTCGGGCTTCAGGCCGTTGGGGAGCTGCTCGGGTGGGGCCACGCGAGGGCCAGGATAGCGCGCCTCAGAATCGGAGCGTGATCTCGGCCCGGCCGCCGGAGATTGCCGGAGCCGTCAGATCCTGCTGCACGCGCTGCCCGCTCGGCCCCTCGTAGCTGGCCCGCAAGCGCAGCCCCGGCGCCACGGCGCCGAACCAGGCAACCCCGTCTTGCAGCGGGCCCGGCACGCCACGGTAGCCCCTGTCGCCCGCTGGCACCAAAAGGAGCACAGCGCCGGTCCCATGCGCCCCGGTGCCTGCATCGACGACCCTGACCAGGATCCCGGTCACTTCTCCGACTTCGATCCGCACGAAGCGATCCCCCGGCGTGGGGCGTCCGAGCGACTGCACCCGCTTCGGCAGCAGCTCCGAGTTCGTGGCGATCTGCACCGCGCTGAACCCGGGATGCGCACTCTCGACCTCGTGCAGCAGCGTGTCCCAATGCGCGACCACGTGCACGCTCGGCACGGCGGATGGCTCGGCGCGCATCGGGTGCCCCCACACCCCATCGTCGGCGCAGACCTGGAGGGAGAAGCGGAGGCCGGGGACGGGATTCCCGCGGTCGTCGACCGCCTGCAAGCGCAACGTCGTCGCGAGATCGACGCTGACTTCGCAGGGCGAGGGTTGGTCCTCGCCGAGGAATGCCTGACCGTACCAATCCCCGTCGACGGTGATCCGCGAGCCGGCCCTGACCCTGGGGATCCGCGCCTCGCCCCGCGCATCAGTGACGAAGCGCGGCGCGAAATGGCGCAGGTTCGCGTCGCCGCTGCCTCTCTCCGCATTCGCGTCGTAGATCCGTTGCTGGTCGGGGCGCAACGCGGCGTAGCGGAACTCGTGCAAGTAGATCGTCGCGCCCGGGACCGGCGCGCCAGTCGCCCGGTGGCGCAGGCGTACGAGCCACATCCGCGGCTCCCTGCTGGTCGGCGATTCCCTCACGCGGTCGAGCGCCGAGTGCACTGGGGAGAAGTCCATTGCAGCCATCGGGTGCACCTGGCCCACCAACGGCTCGGTCACGCCGGCCAGGGCGGAAGGTCCGTCCGCCTCATCCCGAGGGAAGGACGCGAACCACAGCAATGAGATCGCGATCGCTGCGAGTACCGCCAGCCCGCGGCCAGCCATGTTCCGGCGCGATCGCATCGCGCTCACTTCACGCCGATCCGCGCCTCACCTGCGTTCGCGAGCGTGATGCCGAGCACGTTCGCTCCCGGATCGAGCACGAGCACCTGTTGGAAGAACCGCTGGCCGACGAAGAGCGTCTCGGCTGGGATCGGAATCGACCACAGCGCCGAGCCGGACCCAGCCGTCAGCGGCGCGATCACGTCCAGGCTGACGTGGAGCGAACATCCCTGCATGCCGGCAAAGCCGAGGTCGAGCGGGAGTGTGAACGTGCCCCAGCTCGAGTTCGATGCCCCGAGGATGCCAAAGGGCACGCGCAACGCGTTGGTCGGCAGGTTCGTCGCCCGCACCTGCAACGTACCGCCGATCCAAGGCAGGCTGCCGGGCTCGGCAGCGAGCGCGGGCGTACCGGCGCTGCCGGCGCAACCGCTGCCGAACGCCGTCCACCGCGCCACGGGGTCGGCGATGTCGACGCGCTCCCAGAACTCGAGCCCGGGGGTCGACGCACTGTTCCAGCCGTAGAAGAGCACCGTCCGCCGCTTCGTGTCGTAGGCCAGCACACTCTCGTAGACGGCCGGGGGCTGCGGTGCCGCCGAGAACGACTTCCAGGTCGTGCCGTCCCATTCCCAGGTTCCGGCAGGGGCATTGCCGCTGCCGGTCGTTCCACCGCAGAGCACAGAGCGCTGCCGCTGCGAATCGAAGACCATGCTTGCCAGGCGCCGGGCCGACGGCCCGGTCACGCCGAACGCTTCGACCCAGGTGCTGCCGTTCCACTCCCAGGTGTCTGCGAACCAGCGCGGCTGATTGCGCTCGTCGAGACCACCGAAGAGCACGGTGCGTTGTCTGGCCGGATCGTAGGCCATCGCTGCATCGGTTCGTCCGACCGGGCCACCGGAGCCACGCTGGGTCCACGTCACGTTGTCGAACTCGTAGGTGTCGGCCAGATTCCAGTTTCCGTCATAGCCGCCGAAGAACACGATCCGTTGGCGCGTGCTGTCATAGGCGATCGAGAAGCCGAGCCGGCGAGGTGGGTTGGTGACCGTGCGACGGTACCAAGCGCTGCTGCCCCATTCCCAGGTCTCCAGGGTGCCGCCATCAGCGAAGACTCCGACGCAGACCTTGCGTGCCGAGTCGTACACGAGCTCGAAGCGCCCCCGTGGCATCGACCCCGATGGGTCGAGGAGCCGCCACTGCGCCCCGTCCCATGCCCAGGTCTGGATCACGCCGCCGGCACTGCCCGCGAGCAAGGTGACCGCACGCTGTGTGTCGTGCACGAGCCGCACCTGCGCCAGGCCCAGCGGCGGCGTCGTGCCCACTGACCGCCGATACCAGGTCGGACCCTGCGCTCCGATCGCAGTCGCCAGGATCAAGAGCGGGAACGAGCCGAGCGTGCGCCGTGTGATCATGCCGGGAACCTCCTGCCGACTGGACAGTACCCCGCCTCCCTCACATGGCCAGCCCCGCCGCGGGCCGCGCCTACTTCGCGCCGACCACGATCTCCACCGCGTTCGACAGCACCACTCCGAGCGCATTCGCCTGCGGATCGGTCACGACGGCCTGCGCATAGAAGAAGTCGCCGAGCAGCCGCGGGTCGTTCGGGACCTGGAAGATCCAGTGCGGCGGCCAGGTGGTCGCGAGGATCTCGCGGCTGGTGAAGAGCACGCACCCAGGCATGCCATAGCCCGAGAGCGAGAGCGGCAGCGGCAGGCCGCCGAGTTGCGTCTTGGACTTGCCGAGCGCGATGCTGACCGGGAAGCCGGCGGACGTGTTCTCGATCGTGACCACCGCAGTGTCCCCGAGCCAGACGCCCTGGCCCGGAGTCGGGCGCAGCAGCGGCACGCCACGTGTGCCGGCGCAGCCGGGGCCGAAGTCCAGCAGGCTCGCGGGCACGACCGGGCCGTACTCGTAGGTGCCGTCGCTCGGCTGCCCGTTCTCGATCCCGCCGAAGAGCACCACGCGCGCCCGGGCCTCGTCGAACGCGAGCCCGCTGCCATAGCGCTCGCCGAGCAGGTTCTTGGGCTGGCGCGGCAGCCAGTTCCCTCCGTCCCATTCCCAAGCGTCGTTCAGGTAGCGTGCCGGTGAGCTCGTGCCGCCGGCGAGCACGATCCGGTTGCGCGCGGCGTCGTGCACGAGCTGATGCCAGTGGCGGGCTGGTGGGCGTCTGGCCGGCTGCAATGCCGCCCAGCGTTGCCCATCCCATTCCCAGGTGTCGTCCGCGGAGGTCTGGTCGCCGAGCATGCCGCCGAAGAGCAGCACCGCGGAGCGCACCGGGTCGTAGGCGAGCGCGTGCGAGTAGCGCGGGAACGGTGCCGCCGCCGGCGTCCGCCGTTCCCAGGTCACGCCGTTCCACTCCCAGACGTCGTCGAGGACCTTGCCCGCCGCGAGCCCGCCGAAGAGCACGATGCGCGCGCGGGCCGCGTCATAGGCCATCGCATGCAGGAAGCGCGCGGCCGGCCGCTGCGGCGGGTTCAGCTGCTTCCAGTTCTGGCCGTCCCACTCCCAGGTGTCCGCGAGCTCGGTCCCGACCGTCAGTCCCCCGAACACGATCAGCTTGCCGCGCAGTCGGTCGAACGCCGCCGCGTGCCCGAAGCGCGGCAGCGGCGCACCGAGCGGCTTCTTCTCGCTCCAGCTCGCGCCGTCCCACTCCCAGAGATCGGCGAAGAGGTTCGTTCCGTACTGCCCGCCGAAGAGCAGCGTGCGCCGGCGCACGCTGTCGTAGCTGAGCGTCGGCGCGTTGCGCGGCGCCGGCCGGCGCAGC
>CAZSKV010000414.1:0-3195 GCA_964607495.1 uncultured candidatus Brocadiaceae bacterium | reverse complement strand
GCGGAACGCGCGTCTCTTCGCCCATCTTCGCGCGACCGAATCTATGCAACTCATCCAGAGTTGCCGCCGATTCGGCCGCTCGAACCTGGACAAACATCCGCGCATTGCGCGCGGCGCATCCCGTGACGCAGACTCCTAGGCGAGTACCGGCCGCACGCCGGGCTTCGCGGTGCCGCCGACCTTCTCCTTGGCCAGTGCGACCCAGCGCTTGGCTTCGAGGTTGGTCGGATCGAGCGCGACGACGCGCTGCAATTCGGTCAACGCTTCGGGCCAGAGGTGCTGCGTGCCGTAGCACATGCCCAGGCCGAAGAGACCGTCGGCGTTGCCCGGCTCGAGCTGCAGCATCGTCTTGAAGCAGCGTTCCGCGAGCGTCGGATCGCCCGACTGCAGCAGGATCGTGCCGAGCTGGAAGTAGAGTTCGGCGCGGTTCGCGTCGTTCTCGCTCGCCGCGAGCGCGAGCGTGGCCGAGAGGCTGCCGAGCGGGCCACGGATCGTGCAGACTCCCTGGCGCTCGGCGACCAGGAGGAACGAGCTCGCGTCGGCCAGCAGGCGTGATTCGGTCACGTGCCAGCCGCCGACGAGGCGCAGCAGGTTCGCGAGATACTTGGGCGTGTAGGTCTGCCGGCCTTCGTCGCTCGCGGCGGGCCCGCGCGTGCCGTCGGCGCAGACGACGGCCAGCTTGCCTCCCTCGCGCAGCACGCGGTTCCACTCGCGCAGGGTCTTGAGCGGATCGTTGACGGTCTCGAGCCCACGATCGCTGACGATCGCATCGACGCTGCCGTCGGGGATGCCGCTCAGCGACTCGTAGCTCGAGTCCACGCCGCCCACGCCCTCGCGATCGATCAGCGTCGTGCCGTGGATCTGACCGGACGAACGGGCCCCCATCTCCAGGGTCTTGCCGTTCACGTATGCCGAGAGTTCCTTTGCCGTCATGTCTCTGCCTCGCCGTGGCGCCGCTTTCTGCAGCAGCCACGAGAGCTTCGGCACTTCCCGGCCCGGCGCTTGAGGGGTATGCAGAAGGCGATGCGATCGCTGCCACTGCCCGTGCTGCTGCTGGCCCTGGCCCTGCCGGGCCAGAAGAAGGCGCCCGAGCCCAAGGAGGACCCTGCGACGTTGCAGGACTTCGTCGCCGTGCAGACCTTCCTCGAGCAGTACAAGGTCGGCGCGATCCGCCTGATGAAGGAAGGGGTCGACGACCCGCAGGCCCTGGCCCAGGTCGACCAGGTGCTCGGCGCGCTCGCGAAGTGGAACACCCTGCGCGCGGTCACCAAGCTCTTCGAGGTCGCGGCGCTCGACCCGAGCCCGCCAGGGGCGGAAGGACCCTCGGCCCGGATCGACTTCCACAGGGAGCTGCAGCCCTGGAAGGTCCGCGACCTCGCGCGCCGGCACATCGCGGCGATGCAGTGCGAAGGGCTCGACCACTGGCTGATCGGCAAGCTCGAGGTCAAGACGCGCGGCGGTGGCGAGGAGCAGCTGCGGCCCGAACGCGAAGCGGCCATGCGCATCCTCGCGCTGCGCGGCGGCCTCGCGGCCAGGGAAGCCCTGCTCAAGGCGACCCAGGTGCTGCCGCCGGCCGAGCGCGTGCTCGCGGTGCAGACCCTCGGCGAGGGCGCCGCGCTCGACTCGGTCAGCGACCTGCTGGGGATGCTCGCCGACAAGGAACCCAACGCGCGGATCGCGGCGATCAACTCGCTCGGCAAGGCGCTCGGCCCGCACACGGACGAGACGCAACCCGAGAAGGCGCCGCCCGCGGTGGCCGCGCTGCGCGATCAGGCGATCGACAAGCTCAAGGGGCTGCTGCTCAAGGATCCGGTCTGGCAGGTGCGCTCGGCGGCCGCGGAGTCGCTCGTCGCGCTGCGCTGCAAGGCCGCGATCCCGGTGCTGATCCAGGGGCTCGAAGCGGAACTCGCACGCGCCAAGGATCCCTGGGCCCTGGACCTGCGCCTGCACAAGCTGCTCGAGGGACTGACGGGCCAGAAGGTACTGCCCGGCAGCGCGGCCCCCTGGAAGGAGTTCTGGAAGCGCGAGGCCGCGACGTTTGCGTTCGCACGCACGGCCGGCGAGCACGCCGCGGCCAAGACCAGCCAGCAGCAGGCGCGCTACCAGAAGTTCTTCAACCTCGAGGTCGATTCGCGACGGATGCTCTTCGTGCTCGACTTCTCGGGTTCGATGGCAGAGCCGGCCCACCTGAAGCCCAAGGGGCCGGAGGGCACGCAGTCACCGGTGCAGGCCGGCCCCGGCAGCACCCAGACCAAGGCCCAGCTCGTCGTGCAGGAACTCAAGAAGATGGTCATGGCGCTGCCCGAGGGCTCGCTCTTCAACATGGTCGTCTTCGCTGACGACGTGCGCGTCTGGCGTGCCTCCCCCGACGGCAAGCCAGGCCTCGTCAAGATCGACGACCATGCGCGCGACGATCTGCTCGGCTCGTTCCTCGACTCCCTGCAACCGCACGGGCCGACGAACCTGCACGGCGCGCTCGACGTCGCGCTCGGCTTCGCCGGCCGCGGCCTCTACGACAAGTGGTACGCGACGAGCTTCGACACGCTCTACGTGCTGAGCGACGGCGCGCCGAGCTATGGCGCGGTCACCGACAAGGCGGAGATCTGCCGGCTCGTGCGCGAGGCCAATGGCTTGCGCAAGGTGGTGATCCACACGGTCACCTTCGGTGACAAGAACGACACCGACTTCCTGCGCAAGATGGCCGAGGAGAACGGGGGCCGGCACATCCACGTGGAGTAGTGCCGGCAATTCTCGTACGTAGAAAAGTACGCGGTACTATTCGTCGTTGGTCGGGCCGACGGCGATCAGCCAGAGCTTGAAGAAGGCCATGATCTGCTGCTTGGACAGCTTGTTGGCGTTGAGCGCGTAGGTGACCTTGGAGCTGACCGGGGCCTTGCCTTCGGTCGTGATCATGTCGACGTAGTGGATCTTGCCGGTCAGGGCAGGGATCGAGTTGTCGACCGCGAAGAACGCGTCCTCGTCGCTCAGCTTCTCGAACGCGGCGCCCTCGCCCGGGGCCTTCTTGTGCTTCGCTTCGTTGAAGCGCAGGTTGAAGTCGTAGGTGCCCTTGCCGTTCTGGATGCGGTCCTTGTCCTCGATCCACTTGATCGAACCGGTGACGACGTCCTCGTACTCGCGGCCATCCAGCGTGTACTTGAGCACGATGCCGTCCGTGTACCAGTTGCCGGTCTCGTA
>CAZSKV010000413.1:0-10300 GCA_964607495.1 uncultured candidatus Brocadiaceae bacterium | reverse complement strand
GTCGTCGGCTTCGCGCAGCACGACGAGGCCGTGTTCCCCTTCGCCGATCAGCAGGAGCCGCTCGTGCCACTGCACGGCGTGCAGCTGCTGCCGTGGCGAGAGCCTGACGCTCTGCCGCACGGTGATCAACGTGCCGCCGCTGGGACCACCCTGCGACCGCAGCTTCTTGAACGCGGCCAGGCCGGCAACGCCGAGCAGGAGCACTCCGATCAGCGCACTCGCCACCTGGCCGAACCCCGGGAGCTGGGGCGTCGGGACCTTGGGAGTGCGGCTGTCCTTCGGCGGTTGCTGGGTCGCCGGGGCGCCAGGCTCGGCCGGGCCACCGGCATCACGCAGCGGACCGAGGAAGAGCGCCAGCGCGAGCGCTGGAGGGACGAGCAGCCACTTGTACTTCGCCTGCATCTGCATTTGCCTCGCGCCTGCAGACGCAACGCGCTTGCCAGGTCCGAAACCACAAGATGCTGGGGATCGCCGTCCAGCCGACCACTACCCGATCGTCGTGGATCGCGGCAGATTGTCGCGAACCCGGTCGACACACTAAGGTCCGCGCATGACGCCCGAAGCCGCGCGCGAGCTGATCCACAAGGTCAACAACCTGCTCGCGGTGATCCACACCCAGGTTGCCGTGGCCAGGGTGGCCGGCACTCCAGAAGCTGCCCGGGAGGCCCTCGAGCAGATCGAGCGCGCTGCGACCACGACCGGCGAGGTGGTCAACCGCGCGCGCGCTTGAACGCGCGGCGCAAACACTCAGCCCTTGTCGGCGTCCGGGGGCTTGCCGTTGCTGCCCTCGGGCGCGGTCCTCGCTTCCTTGGTCTTGAGCACCACGTCGAGCAGGGCACCGAGCTTCTGGGAGAGCAGGGATTCGGCGACCGGGGCCGCGAGCAGCATGTCGGCCTTGGCCGAGAAGCCCTGCAGCACGCGCGCCCGTGACGGGTGGTGCAGCAGCAGCACGACCTTGATCGAATCGGAGAAGGACTTGAGCCGCTTGCACCAGTCGAAGCGTCGGTCCTCGTTGGTCGGGATCTCGATCAGCACGAGCTGATCCTTGTGCGCCGCGGGATTCGGGATCTCGGTGCGCGTATGCCGGTCCAGCTCGAGGCCCACGCGCCGGCAGCTCTTGCGCAGGACGGGCAGGAGCTCGGCATCGATGGTGAACGCCGCGAGCCGGCCGCGGAGCGGCGCGGCGGGGATCTCCTCCTCTTCGGGGCTTGGCCTGGCGCCAGCCGCGGAGCGCGCCTCGCCTTCGCCCGCGTCCGCGGGAGCCCACTCCAGCGGCCGGCCCTGCCATTTCTCGGCGGTCGCCGGGTCCACGAGCAGCATCGCGTTGGATTCCGGATGGTCGGCGATCTTCAGCTTCAGCGCGAAACAGACCAGGTCCTGGTCACCGAGCAGCCGGCGCTCGTCCTTGCCGGGCTCCACGATGCCGTGGTCCTGCAGGCGCAGGTCGATCGTGTCACCGAGCTGGCCACGCAGTGCCTGGGCGATGCCGGCGCAGAGCACGTTGCCGACTTCGGAGAAGGCCTGCAGGTGCTCGCCTTCGAGCGTGCCCGACTTGCGGAGTCCCTCGATCTGGGTGTCGGGCGTCATCAGCAGGCCGCCGGACAACACGGTGGCGTCCCGTGCGTCGATCAGCAGGCGGAGAGTGCGGCCGGAGTACTCCTTGTCGAGGGCGCCGCGCACGACCGCGGTCGGCGACCGCAGGCTGCCGAGCAGCGCACCCACTCCGCACAGCGAGATCCCGCCGGGTTGCAGCGTCAACTCGCGGTGGATCATGGGCTTGATCGCCGCAGTCATCGCGCCCGCGAGAGTGGCGAGGGTCCGGTGCAGGGTCTCGCTGGTTCCGGGCTTGAGCAGCGTCGCAGGCATGGTTGCTGGGTCAGGCAGCAGTCACTTCAGGAACGGTCCGATCACTTCCTGGATCTTCTCGGGCGTGAACGGCTTCTGCAGACAACCCGCTGCGCCGCGATCCAGCGCCTCCTGGATCACTTCGGCGCTGCCCTCGGTGGTGATCATGACGATCGGCGGAGATCCGCCAGCGAGCTTCTCGCGCACGGCCTTCACGAAGTCGAGGCCGTTCATGTTCGGCATGTTGACGTCGGAGAGGATCAGGTCGAAGTCCCCGGCCTCGACCGCGCGCATTCCGGCGGTGCCGTCGGCAGCTTCCGTGAAGTCGTCGACCTCGATCCCGGCCTGCCGGATGCCCCGCATGATGATCTTCCGCATCGTGGCGGAGTCGTCGACGATCAGCACTTGCTTGCCCATGCGCGTTCCCCTGTCTGTATGTCGCCTCTCGCCTATCGACGTTTGCGCGCGCCGGGATTCAGGCGTTCTGACCGCCGCCGGACAGTGCCCTTCGCATCGCTGCTTCGGTTGCGAGCAGCGGCGCGAGGCTCAGGTCGTGAGCTGCACCTGGTCGAGCTGGGTCTTCAAGCGTGACATCACGTTGCTGTGGATCTGGCAGACGCGCGACTCCGTCAGCTCCATGATCTCGCCGATCTCGCGCATCGTCAGGCCTTCGTAGTAATACATGATGACGATCAGGCGCTCCTTCTTCGTCAGGTTGCGCGTGATCGTGTCCAGCACGTCCTTCTGCTGGATCACGAGCATCGGGTCGAGGCTCTTCTTGTCGGCGAGGATCTCGACCTTCTCCATCTCCTTGTCGTCGTCGCTGTCGTCCCACTTCTCCGACAGCGAGAAGATCGTCTTGGCGCTGGCCTCGGTCTCGGTCGACTGCAGGTCGTTGAGCGACATCCCCATCGCCTGGGCGAGTTCGTGCGCGTTCGGGTCGCGGCCGAGCTGGCCCTCGAGCTGCCGCAACGCCTTCTCGAGCCGGTGGGCCTTGAGCCGCACGAGACGCGGCACCCAGTCCTGGGACCGCAGTTCGTCGAGGATCGAGCCGCGGATGCGGGTCGTGCAGTAGGTCTTGAACTTGATGCCGCGCGAGAGGTCGAAGCCGTCGATCGCGTCCATCAAGCCGAAGGTCCCGGCGCTGGTCAGGTCGTCCAGCTCGATCGACTTCGGCAGCGTCTGCAGCAAGCGCTCGGCGATGCAGCGCACGAGCGGCATGTGGCGCTCGATCAGGATGTTGCGCAGGTTCAGGTCCTTGGTGCGCTTGTAGGTCACCCAGACCTCGATCAGCTGGTCGTCGGCCGGCGCCTGCTGCGGCTGGGCCGGCGGCGGGACCGCGGTCAGGGCCTTGAGCGGCGCCTTGCCCTGGCTGCGTCCCGCGGCGTGCAGCCGGCGCAGTGCCGAGGCGGAAGTGGGCTGAGGGACGAATGAACGGGCCGTCGAAGCGCGGGACATGGGGAGACTCCGGGGATTCAGGTCAGGCCTTGCCGGGCGGCGATCGCGCTCGAGACGAGGCTTGCTACGCCCATGGGCTGCGGCGGCGGAGTTCCCGTGAGTTCTCTGTCCGAGGGTGTTCCGGCGCGGGGCACCAGGGGCGCAGTTTGCATCGGGGGACACAGAGACTGCGTGTGCGCGCGGAGGAGTCATCAACCCTCGCTTCCTTCGGGAACCGGCTGCCATGACGGTCTCACGACCATCGAAGGCCCATCTGGCTTTGCGTCGCCACCTTTCGGTGGGTTTGCCTTTATCGAGAAGCGGTCGACAAAGAACGGAGCCGGCGACAGCCGGCCCCCATTGATCGGCAGATCACCTGGTCAACTTTAGGCCGACCTGGAGTTTTTTTTCGTCCTGGGACCGCGGGCCGGACGAGCCACAAGATCGTGTGGTCGCGCCGGCATCGACCACGAGCCATGCCCGGGGTCAAGGGGATCGCAGCGCGCGGTTCGCGCTCAGGGGATCGCGAGCAGGCTCTGCACCTTGTGGTTGGGGAGCTTGCTGCGTCCGCCGAGCGCCACCAGCTCGAGCACGAACGCGCAGCCGACGACCTTCGCACCGACGCCCTCGATCAGCTCGCAGGCCGCCTTCATCGTGCCCCCGGTCGCGAGCACATCGTCCACGATCAGCACGCGCTCGCCCTTCTTCACGCCGTCGACGTGCACCTCGAGCATGTCCGTGCCGTATTCGAGCGCGTATTCGATCCGGTTCGTCTTCCACGGGAGCTTGCCGCGCTTGCGGATCGGCGTGAAGCCGATGCCGAGTTCGAGCGCCATCGGCATGCCGAACAGGAACCCGCGCGACTCGACGGCGGCGACCTTGTCGATCTGGCCGGGGAACACCATCTTCGTCAGGCGCTGGATGCACTCCTTCATCGCCGCGTGGTCGCCGAGCAGCGGCGTGATGTCCTTGAACAGGACTCCGGGCTTGGGGAAGTCGGGGACGTCACGCAGGTAGGCCTTCAGATCCATGGGCGGAGGACGGTAAGAACTCGGCGCGGTGGCGACAATGCTCGGGACAACCGCGCCGGCGGGACGTTCTTTCCCGCCTACATGCGTTCGGGCGTGGCGATCCCGAGCAGCCCGAGGCCGGTCTCGAGCAGGCGCCTGGCGGCCGCGACCAGCGCGAGGCGCGCGGCGCGCACCGGTGGCTCGGCGTCGATCACGCGGTGCTCGCGCAACCACGAGTGGATCTCGCCCGCGATCTCGATCATCAGACCCGTGATCACGCTCGGTTCGTTCTGCTCGCTCGCGCGCTGCAGGGCGGGCCCGAACTCGAGCATCGACAGCAGCACGCGGTCGGCGTCGGCCAGCTGCGACCAGTCGACCGCCGCCGTGGCCGGTTCGGCCCCGGCGTTGCGCAGGATTCCGGCCAGGCGCGCGATCGCGTACTGGACGTAGGGTCCTGTCTCGCCGTCGAAGTTCAGCATTGCCTCCCAGTCGAACTTGACGTCCTTGATGCGCGCGTTCTTCAGATCGTTGAAGACGATCGCACCGACGCCGACCTGCTCGGCGACCCTGCGCTTGTCCGGGAGCTCGGGGTTCTTCTCGGCGATGATCCGCTCGACGTTCGCGACGGCCTCGTCGAGCACCTCGTCGAGGAAGATCGCGTTGCCGCCACGCGTCGCGAACTTCTCCCACTTCCCTTCCGGGTTCTTGCTCAGGATCAGGCCGAAGTCGACGTGCTCGATGCGGCCGGCCTCGGGCCGTCCCATGCGGCGGAGCACGCCGAGCAGCTGCCGGAAGTGCAGCTTCTGCTCGCTGCCGACCACGTAGAGCGCGCGGTCGAAACGGAACGTCTCGGTGCGGTAGAAGATCGCCGCCAGATCGCGCGTCGCGTAGATCGACGTGTCGTCGCTCTTCTTGAGGATGCAGGGCTCCTTGATCCCGAACTCCTCGAGGCGGACCACCCAGGCACCCTCCGACTGTTCGAGGATGCCGGCCTGCTCGACGCGCGCGAGGGCAGCGGCCATCTTGTCCTCGTAGAAGCTCTCGCCCGTGTAGTGGTCGAAGCTGACGCCGAGACGCCGGTACGGGCCCTCGAACGCGGCGAGCGACACGTCGCGCAGGCGCTTCCACAGCCGGCGCTCGGCGTTGTCCTCGCCGTTCTCGAGCTTCTGGAAGTGCACGCGGCTCTCCTCGTCGAGCGATGCGTCGGTCTTGCTCTCCTTGCCGTAGCGCACGTAGATCTCGAAGAGGTGGCGCATCGGGCTCCTGGCGAGCTCCGCCTCCGAGCCCCACCGCAGGAACGCGGTCATGATCTTGCCGAACTGCGCGCCCCAGTCGCCGAGGTGGTTGACGCCGTGCACGGTGTCGCCGAGATGCCGGTGGATCCGCACGAGCGCGCCGCCGATCACCGTCGAGCGCAGGTGGCCCATGTGGAACGGCTTGGCGATGTTCGGCGAGCTGTAGTCGATCACGATGCTCTTGCCGGTCGGCGGGAGCGGCCCGAACGGCGGGCGCGCTTCGAGCACCCCACGGACGACCTCCGCGGCGAGCGCCGCGCGGCGGAAGCGGAAGTTCACGAACGGGCCGGCGGCGGCGGCGGATTCCAGGCACGCGTCGGGCGTGATGGCCGCGGCGACTTCGGCCGCGACCGCCGGCGGCGCCTTGCCGGCCAGCTTCACGAACGGGAAACAGGGCAGCGCCACGTCGCCGTGGGCCGGATCCTTGGGCCGTACCAGGGTGAGCGCAGCCGCCAGGTCGCCGGGCAGGGCGGCGAAGTGCGCGCGCAGGCGCGCACGCAGGTGCTCGTGCACGCCGCTCACTGCCAGTTCTCCCAGCGTGCGTAGGCTTCCTGCAGCTCCTGCCGCACCTGTGTTTCACGGGCGAGCAGCTGCTGCATCTTGTCGCGACTGGCGTAGTTGTCGGGCACTTCCATCTGCCGGCGCAAGGTATCGAGCTCTTCCTCGAGAGCCATGATCTTCTCTTCGAGCTTCGAGAAGGCCTGGGGGTTGCGGATCCTGCCTGGTGGGGCCGCGACCGCCGGCGGCGGGGCGGCGTCGCGGCGCTCCTTCTCCTTCTGCTCGGAAGTGCGCTGCCGGCTCGCGGCCCGCTCCTCGGCCAGGGTCGCGAAGCACTGCTCGAGGCCGCCGTCGAAGACCCGGACGCGCGCGTCGGCGACGTAGAGCACCCGATCGACGAGTTCGGCGAGGAACGCCCGGTCGTGGCTGACCACCAGCACGGCGCCCGCGTACTCCTGCAAGGCCGCCTCGAACGCCTCGCGGGCCGCGATGTCCAGGTGGTTCGTCGGTTCGTCGAGGCACAGGAAGTCGTAGTGGCCGCGGGTGAGCCGCGCGAGGCAGAGCCGGCGCTTCTCGCCGCCGGAGAGTCCCTCGACCGGACGCTCGGCGTCGTCGCCCGTGAACAGGAAGAGACCCAGGTGGTCGCGCAGGTCCTTGTCGAGCGCCTGCGGATCCGCGGCCCGCAATGCCTCGAGGATCGTCCCGTGCCGCGGCAGGTCCTGCATCTCCTGCGAGAAGAACCCGGCCCTGACCCCGTGCGCCCGCCGCACTTCGCCCGCGCTCGGCGGCGCGAGCCCGGCGAGGCAGCGCAGCAGCGTGCTCTTGCCGGCGCCGTTGCGGCCGAGGATGCCGAGCACCTCGCCGTGGTAGAGGCGGAAGGTCGCACGCTCGAGCAGCGTGCGCCCACCGGGCAGGCGCAGCGCGAGGTTCTCGATCTCGAGCACGGGCTGGCCGGCATGGCCGCGGCCGCCGGCGAAACGCAGCCGCATGCCGTGGCGCGCGTGCGTGGGCCGGGCGATGAGCTCGAGGCGCTGCAGGCGCTTGAGACGGCCCTTGGCCTGGGCGCTCATGCGTCCGGCCATGTTGCGCCGGATGTACTCCATCTCCTTGTCGATGTACTCCTGCTGGTCCTTGAACGCGCGCGCCTGCGCGAGCAGGGTCGTGTCGCGCTGCTTGACGTAGGCGGACCAGTTGCCCTTGTAGGTCCGCGTCGTGCCGCCCTCGACCTCGACGATCTGGGTCGCGACCGCGTCGAGGAAGCGCCGGTCGTGGCTGATCGCGACCACCGCGCCCGGATAGCGCACGACGTACTCCTCGAGGAACGCGATGCCTTCGAGATCGAGGTGGTTCGTCGGCTCGTCGAGGATCAGCAGCTCGGCCGGCGAGGTCATCAACGCGCAGAGCACGAGCCGGGTCTTCTCACCGCCGGAGAGCACGGCCACGTCCTTGCCCCAGTCGGCCTCGGCGAATCCGATGCCGTTCAGCACGCGCTCGCAGACATGGGTGCGGTCGTAGCCGCCGCCGGCCTCGAACGCGGCCTGGAGGTGGCCGTATTCATCGAGCAGCTGTGCGTCCTCGGGCCGCTGCTCGAGTGCCTGCGCGAGTTCCTGGATGCGGCGTTCGAGCTGCTGGAATTCGCCGTTGCCGCGCAGCACGTACTCGTGCACCGCGACGCCGGCCTCGAGCTTCGGGATCTGGGCGAGATAGGCGATCCGCAGCCCGCGTCGCGGCAGGCGCTGGCCACGGTCGGGCTCCTCGGTCCCGGCGAGGATCTTGATCAACGTGGTCTTGCCGGCGCCGTTGTCGCCGATCACACCGATCCGGTCGTGCTCGTCGACGCGCAGCCCCGCCCCCTCGAGCACCACGTGCTCGCCGAAGTGACGCTCGATCTCGACGAGGCTGACGAGCGTCACGTCACGACTTGAGCCGGTACTCGAGGATCCTGCTCTCGCCCTTGTGCACGTACTCCACGAGCACCGAGGTCACACCGCCTTCGACCAGCTTCCTGAGCGTCTGCAGCACTTCCTTGCCGGTCGGCGTCGGCGTGCCGTTCACGCTCGTGATCACGCACTCGAGCGGCAGGCGCAGCTGTTCGAGCGGGACGGGCAGCCGCGCGATCCGGAAGCCGCGGTAGTAGAAGCCGTCCTTCTTCTTGCCCTCGGCGGTACCGCCGATCGCGTCGCCTTCGAGCGCCTCCAGGCCCACCCGCACGATGTCGTCGCGCTGCTTGCCCGGCCAGATCTCGATCAGGCCCTCCGAGTACGGGCGGATCGGCGGCAGGAGGTCGGCCGTGACCTGATCGAGCCAGGCCACGTACTGCTCGGGACCGGTCGCGTCGCCCTTGGGCGCGCGGTCGTTCCGGTCGAGGCTCGAGAGCAGGTCGCGGGCCGCCTGCCGCACGAGCTTGTCCTCGGCGACGATGAGCTTGCGCAGCGCGGGCGCGACGATGCCGAGGCAGTCCTTGCGGAACTGCGGCCGGACTTGCAGGCACTCGCGCAGGAACCAGCAGCCCTGCGCCTGGTCGACCGGATCGGGGGTCTCGAGCAGCGCCGCGAACGGGAGCAGCGCCAAGTCGTAGAGCGGCGCCGCCTCCGCGGTCGTCGGCTGCGGCGCCTCCGGGTCCACCTTGCGCGGCGGCCCGTTCTTCACCCACTGGGCGCGCACGAACGCGATCGCGCGCGGGAATGCCCACTCGCGCAGGGCGCGGGTCGGCTCGCCCGGCAGGCGCGCGATCAGCCCGAAGGTGTCCTGCGGGTTGTCGAGGTAGAACGCGCCGTAGGCCGCGGTCAGGCGGTCGGCGTGGTTGCTGCTCTCCTCGAGGACGGCCAGCAGGTAGCCGCCCTGGTTGACCGCGAGGGTCTTGACCTCCTCGCGCGCCTTCTGCCACTCGGGGCTCGCACAGACCTCGCGGCCGTCGGCGTCGAACTCCACCTTGTGCGGGCCCGGGTTCTGGGCCTGCGCCTGCATGATTCGCAGCGCGCGGAACAGCTCGAGCGGCGGTTGGATGTTCCGGTTCGGCTGACGGAACGGGCGGAGCCGCGGATGCAGGCCCTCGAACTGCGATTGGGCGGCGAGCGTCGTGGCCAGCAGGAGCAGCGGTACGTGGGGGAGGCGGATCATGTGCGGCAGATAGCGCGTGCCGCGGCTCCGGTCACGGGAACACCCAGATCAGCAGCACTTGACCGATGCCGATCAGGACGCCCAGCACACCGCCGAGCCATTCGATCGCGCGCAACTCCCGGTTCGCGACGCCGAGAATCATCTCCTCGAGCTTCTCGACCGGGAAGGCCTCCACCTTGTCGGCGACGATTGCCTTGACGTCAAGGCTCGCCTCGATCGCGGGTTCCAGCCGGTCCCGGATCAGGTCCTTGTGCTCGAGGATGCCCTGCACGAGCGCGCCGCGGAGTTCCGCCACACGCTCCTGGGTCAGGAAGCCGCCGATCAGCGGCAGGGCGCGCAACTGGTCGACCTTCGGTTGCAGACCCTTGTCGAGCACCTCGGTCATCACGTCCGAGAGGTCGAGCTTGTTGAAGCTCTTGACGATGTCCTTGTGGCTGATCAGGTGGCCGCCGACGGCCTTGCCGATGCTCTGCGCGAGTTCCTTGTGGCGCTTGCCGATCAGCCCCTGGATCCGGAAGCCCATGAAGCGCACCGGCTGCAGCGGCCGAAAGATCATCTTGACCGCGATCCAGTTGGTGACGTAGCCGATCAAGCCGCCGACCAACGGAACCGTGATCCAGGTGCCCAGGGAGGGGTGCATCGGGCGCGGAGTATGCGGGCTCGGGGGTTGCCCGCAACATCCGTTGGCGCGTGCGGTGCTCCGTCCCGTAGTCGCGCCTGGGGTCACGTGTAGAATCGCCTGCGGCGACGAGTGGACTGCTCAGGCGCGCTTGATCAGCACACGCCGCTCGGCTGGGCGGCATGCCCGTCCAGCCACCTGGGTTCAGTGGCCGGCAAGCGAGGAAGCGGTCCGTGAAGCACACGCGCATTGTCGTTGCTCACTTCGGCGGCCCTGATGCCCTGCAGGTACTCGAAGAGGAGTGCCCCGAGCCCAAGGCCGGTGAAGTGCGGGTGCGAGTGCTGGCTGCAGGGGTTTCCCTGCCCGACCTGATGGCCCGCGAAGGCATCCATCCCGAGACGCCCCCGGTTCCCTTCACACCGGGGTGGGACCTGGTCGGCGTCGTGGATCGGCTCGGCACGGGCGTCACAGGATTC
>CAZSKV010000412.1:0-7588 GCA_964607495.1 uncultured candidatus Brocadiaceae bacterium | reverse complement strand
CGCGGTGCAGCGCTTCCTCGGTCAGGGGCTGGCCGGCTTCCTGCAGAAGCCCTTCTCCGCCGCCGAGCTGCGCGCGAAGCTGCGCGCGGCCCTGGCCTGAAGCTGGCTGCGGCGCCGCGCGGTCAGCAGCAACGGCCGGGATCGGGCAGCACGGAATCGTCCGGCATCGCGGCGCCCGTGCCCACGACGGCGCGGATCTGGCGGATCTCGCCGGCGTCGCCGATGGTCAGCGGGGCGACGAAGGCCTCGCCGCCAGTCGTGCGCCGCACGATCGGCTGGTCGGGCCGTGGCCCCTGGTCGGTCACGATCGCCGTGCTGCCGTCGTCGAGCAGCACGCGCGTGCCTTGGGGGTAGAGACCGAGCGCGCGCACGAAGAACCGGAACCAGCGCTGGTCGTACTCGGCCTGATCCTGGTTCATCAGCGTGTAGGCCTCGAGCGGTGTCAGCGCCCGCTTGTAGGGCCGCACGGCCGTCATCGCCTCGAACACATCGCAGATCCGGATCAGCTTCGACAGACCGGACGGTTCGAAGTCGAGCAGCGGCTTCGGATAGCCGCGCCGGGTCGGTGACATGTGGTGGCAGAACGCGGCGCCGATCGCGGCTTCGTCGACCTGTTTCTGCAGCATCAGGATCTCGGCACCCAGACGCGGATGCTGGGCCATGACCTCGCGCTCCTCGGCGGTCAGTCGCCCCTTCTTGAACAGCACTTCCTGCGGGATCTGCGACTTGCCGAGGTCGTGCAGCAGGGCCGCGGTGCCGACCTGCAACAGGGCAGGACGGTCAACGCCAGCGGCGCGAGCGACGTGCAGTGCGAGCAGCGCGACGCGCACCGAGTGGCCGACCGTGAACGTGTCCACCTGCTCGAAGGTCGCGAGCGAGAGCAGGCCGCTCGGGGCCTCGTCCATGCTCTTGAGCGCGGTCTCGACGATGCCTTGGGTGCGATCCAGCGCGAGTTCCTGACCGCGCACGGCGGCGACATGGCTCGCGACCAGCGCACTCGCGAGATCCTGGTACTGCCGGATCGAGCCGGCCTCGGCCGGCGACCCGGCAGCGGGTGCCGCCCCGGCACAGCGTGCGGTGGCGTGCACGAGGCCGCGCCGCTGCATGCCGGCCGCGAGGGCCTTCTCGTCGCCCGCCGCAGATTCGGCGGCATCGGCCAGGAACTCGAGCAGACGCAGGATCTCCGGGCCACTGGCGGCGCGCAGGAAACGCAGGCTGCCGACTCCGTGCGCGCGGCAGGCGTGCAGCAACGGCCCGGCCTGCAGGCTCGCGGCGAGCATCGGCTCGCCGGAGAAGACGAAGTAGTCGCCGGCGATCCCGATCTCGAGCGGATGGGGGACGCCGATGCCGAACAGGGCCTGCAGCGAGCGGGCGAGTGCTTCGCCCTCGGCCTGGCGGGAGGCCCCCTTGGCCGGGTGCAGTTCGCGGTTGACGAAGGCGACGACCAGCGCCTCGAGCCAGGCGCCGACGGCGACCGACTGCGTGAGCCGCGCGCTGCTCATCGCGCTTCCTTGTCCTGGCCGAGCGCGCGTTCGGCGCACTTGTGCAGGGCGTGGAAGATCACCGGCATGCCCTTCCGTGCCTTGGTCTCCGCGAGCAGGGGCACGAGGCGATCGAGCACGGCGCGGCCGATCTGGTCGGCCACGTCCGGGTCGGCGAGCAGGTCGCGCAACTCCTGGCTCGCCTTCTGGCGCGCGACTCCGCTGCCGTGCTTCGAGAGGTCGAGCAGGATCCACATCCGCTCCTCCGCCAGACGCTCGTCCGGGCTCGGCGGTGGACCGTCGCAGGCGAGTGCGAGCTCCTCGGCGGTGCGCCGCTGCAGCAAGGGATCGATCGGCTCCAGCAGATCGTCCTCGGGCGGCTCGACGTCGTAGACCGATGCCTCCTCGCTGCGCAGGTGCCGCCGGATCACGCGCAGCGCGGCTTCGGCCAGCGCCGTCTCGACCATCGGATCGCAGGCCTCGAACACCTCCCGCGGGAGCGACGAGAGCTCGTGGAGGTCGCGCTCGACGCGCTGCTTGCGCGCCGCGACGTCGCGTTGCAACTCGTCGCGCGCGGTGTCATCGGGGTCCGGCCTGTGCACCCTTTCTGGATCGGCCGCGCGCGGTGTCGGGATTGACGTCAGTTCCGATCCGGCGATGCCGGCGACTGAACCGTGTCGAGGAAACGGTGGAAGGCGAGCAGTCTGCGCCCGAGGTCCTGGGTCGCAAAGATCGACTGCCGGGTCAGGGCGTCGAGCGGCAGGAACTGCAGCATCCGGTCGGTGAGCACCGCGCAGGCTGCGTCGTCCTCGCACGGGTGCGTAGTCTGCAGGCCGAGCCGTGCGGTCAGCATGTTGGCGAGGGCGTGCACCTCGGCCGAGTCGTGGACCGTCGGGTGCAGGACGGCGAGCCGGGCGACCCGGAACGGCCGGGAGCGGTCTTCGGCGAGCACACGGCAGCGGGCGAGGCCACGCACGAACAGGTGATAGCGACCGCCCGGGAGTTCGATCTGCTCCTCGATCCGGCCCAGGCCGACCACCGAGAAGATCGGCGGCGCGCCATCGGGCTCGGGCGGCCGCAGCGGGTCGTAGAGCGCCATCGCGACGTGGCGCTGACGCTCGAGCGTCCACCGCACGAGCTCGCAGTAGCGCGGCTCGAACACATTCAGCGGCAGGAGCATGCCGGCGCCGAGGAACACGTTCGGCAGCGGGAAGAGCGGCGCCTCGATCGTGGTCGCCGGCTCGCCAGAGCTGCTGCTAGGATCCTCAGCCATGGAACGCGTTTGTGTGCTCGCAGCCTATCGCACTCCGATCGGAAAGTTTCTCGGCGGACTTTCCTCGCTCTCGGCGGTCGATCTCGCGGCGCACGTGCTCAGGGGCCTGCTGCAGCGGACCGGGATTCCCGCCGACCAGATCGACGAGGTCATCCTCGGCCAGGCGCGCCAGCTCGGCTCGGGCCCGAATCCCGCGCGCCAGGCGGCGATCGCCGCCGGGATCACCGAGACTGCGCCGGCGCTGACGATCAACCAGGCGTGTGGATCGAGCTTGAAGGCGCTCGACCTCGCGCGCGCGAGCCTGCTGCTCGATGGCAAGAAGCTCGTGATCGCGGGCGGCATGGAGAGCATGACGAACATACCGTTCCTGCTGCCGAAGCTCCGGCAGGGCTACCGCCTCGGCCATGCCGAGGTCCTGGACGGCAACTTCCAGGACGGCTTCACCTGCGGCGTGCTCAAGCAGCCGATGGGCATGACGGCCGAGTACCTGGCCGACGACTACAAGATCGGCCGCGAGGCGCAGGATCGCTACGCGCTGACCTCGCACGAGCGCGCCGCCGCGGCACAGGGAGCCGGCCGCTTCCGCGACGAGATCCTGCCGGTGACGATCGCCACGGCGAGGCAATCGACGACCGTCGACAGTGACGAACACGTCCGCCTCGACGTGACGCTCGCCGGACTCGCAAAGCTGCCGCCGGTGTTCCGGCCCGAGGGCGGCACGGTGCATGCCGGCAACTCGTCGGGGATCACCGACGGGGCGGCGGCACTGCTGCTCGCGACCGAGAGCGAGTGCCAGCGGCGTGGTCTGACGCCGCTCGCCCAGCTCGGGGCGTCGGCGAGCGCGGGGGTGTCGCCGCGGATCATGGGGATCGGTCCGGTCCCGGCCGTGCGCAAGCTGCTCGAGAAGTCCGGGCGGCGGATCGACGACTTCGAGCTCGTCGAGCTCAACGAGGCGTTCGCCGCGCAGGTCCTGGCCTGCAACCACGATCTCGGTTTCGACCTGGGGCGCGTGAACGTCAATGGCGGTGCGATCGCGCTCGGGCACCCGATCGGTTGCACCGGGGCGCGGATCGTCGTGACCCTGGTGCACGAGATGCGCCGCCGCGGCAGCAAGCGCGGCCTCGCAACTCTGTGCATGAGCGGCGGCATGGGTATGGCGCTCGAAGTGACGAGGTGAGAAAGTTCGCCGGCGACGCCTTCCATCCGATGTACCCATCCCTTCCCGCCCTCCTTCTCACCGTTTCCCTCGCCTGCGCCCAGGGCCCCGTCGGCCTCGACGCCACGCTCAAGGCCCCCGGCAAGGTGCTGCGCATCGGCCAGAAGCTCGCATTGACGCTGGTCGTGGCGGCCAACAAGGACACGGAGGTCGATGCGACGATCCTCGCCGGCACCGATCTCGAGACCACGGTCGAGGGCAAGGCCGGACCCGCCTTCAAGAACCTGCTGACCGGGAAGGTCAAGCTGGCGGCCGGCACGCGCATCGAGCGCGCGTTGCCGCTCGACCTCGGCCAGATCGCGCCGAACGTCGACCCAGGCAGTGGCAAGCTCGCGCACGTCACGGTCACCTGGCCGGGCCTCGCCGGCGCTGCGGTCGCAATCGACGTCGCACCCGATCTGGCCAAGGTCGACGTCGCCCTGCTCGACCTCGAGAAGACGCAGGTCATGCTGCTGACGAACCACGGGCCGATGACCGTCAAGTTCCTGCCCAACAAGGCCAGGAAGCACGTCGAGAACTTCGTGAAGCTCAGCAAGGACGGCTTCTACGACGGCACGAAGTTCCACCGGATCTACAAGGGCTTCATGATCCAGGGGGGCTGCCCGAACACGAAGGAAGGCGCGGCCGGGTTGCCCGGGACCGGCAATCCGGGCTACATGCTCGCGGCCGAGTTCAACGACACCAAGCACGTGCGCGGCGTGCTGTCGATGGCGCGCGGTGGCGACCCGAACTCCGCCGGCTGCCAGTTCTTCGTGATGCACGAAGCCAACCCCGGGCTCGATGGCGCCTACACGGCGTTCGGGATGCTCGAAGCCGGCTTCGACACGCTCGACAAGATCTGCGACGTGCAGGTCAAGCCGCAGCCTGGCACCGGCGAGCTGTCGGCGCCGGTCGAACCAGTCCACCTCCACGCAGCCATCGTGCTGCCTGTCTTCAAGAAGTGAGCGACCCCGTGATCGACCTCGAAAGTGCAGACCTCGCGACCCTCGAAGCAGTCCTGGAGACGGACAAGGGCACGCTGGTGATCGGCTTCCATGCGCAAGAGGCTCCCGGCCACGTGAAGAACTTCTGCAAGCTCGCGCAGAACGGCTTCTACGACGGCCTCGCGTTCCACCGCATCGTGCGCGGGTTCATGGTGCAGGGCGGATGTCCGCACACCCGCGAAGGCGCCAAGGGCATGCCGGGCACCGGCGGTCCCGGGTGGACGGTTCCGGCCGAGTTCAGCCAGCTGCCGCACAAGCGCGGCGAGCTCGCGATGGCGCGCGCGCGCGATCCGAACTCGGCGGGCTCGCAGTTCTTCATCGTGCACGCCGAGCACGCCGACTTCCTCGACGGGCAGTACACGGTGTTCGGCACGGTCAAGAGCGGCCTCGAGGTACTCGATGCGATCGCCGCCGTGCCGGTCGACTTCGGCCCTGGCGGCGAGCGCAGCAAGCCGAAGCAGCGGGTCGGCATCCAGAAGGTGACAGTCCGGGCCGTGGCGGCCGAAGGAGGTGCAGCGTGAGCTACAAGACGATCCGTGTCGACCGGGAAGGCGCGCTTGCGCTCCTGACGGTCAATCGCCCCGACAAGCTGAACGCGCTCAACAACGAGACGATCGGCGAACTGACCCAGGCCGTGAGCGAACTCGGCCGCGACGCCACCGTCGGCGCCGTGATCCTGACCGGCGCCGGCGAGAAGGCATTCATCGCCGGAGCCGACATCGCGGTGCTCGCGAAGCAGGGCGTGGCCGACGGCAAGCAGAACGCGCAGATCGGCCAGGAACTGACGCTGGCGATCGAGCGCGCGCCGAAGCCCTTCCTCGCGGCGATCAACGGCTATGCGCTCGGTGGTGGGCTCGAGATGGCCCTCGCCTGCGACCTGCGCTATGCGAGCAAGAACGCGAAGCTGGGTCTGCCGGAGGTCTCGCTCGGGATCATCCCGGGCTACGGCGGCACGCAGCGGCTGCCGCGCCTGGTAGGCAGCGGCGTCGCGCTGCAACTGATCCTGACCGGCGACCCGGTCGGCGCCGACGAGGCGCTGCGGATCGGCCTCGTGAACGGCGTGACCGAACCCCAGGAGCTGCTGCCGACCGTCAAGGCGGTCGCGACCAAGATGCTCTCGCGCGGCCAGAACGCGCTCGCGCTGGCCAAGGAAGCCGTGCACCGCGGCACGCAGTTGAGCCTGCCCGAGGGTCTCGCGCTCGAGGCCGACCTGTTCGCGATCGCGAGCGCCGCGCCCGAGATGCGGGAGGGCATGACGGCGTTCCTGGAGAAGCGCAAGCCGGCCTGGCTGCGGGCGTGAACGGCACCTGGACGCTCGCGGCGATCCTGGGTTACGTCGCCGTGCAGATCGGGATCGGCGCGCTCGTCTCGCGCTCGATCCGGACCGAGTCCGACTACGTGCTCGCCGGGCGCCGCCTCGGCTACGGGCTGGCGACCTTCTCGATCTTCGCGACCTGGTTCGGGGCCGAGAGCTGCATCGGGGCCTGCGGCCGCGCGTACGAGGAGGGCCTGGCGGGCGGCACGACGGACCCCTTCGGCTATGCCGGGACGCTCTTCTTCATGGGGCTCGTGTTCGCCGCAGCGCTCTGGCGGCGCAACCTGACGACGCTCGCCGACTTGTTCCGCAGCCGCTACTCGAAGGCGGTCGAAGGCGTCGTGATCGTGCTGATGTTGCCGGTCTCGCTGTTCTGGGCCGCGGCGCAGGTGCTGGCCTTCGGGCACGTGCTCGCGGCCGCGGTCGGGCTCTCGCCGCTGGTCGGCATCGGCATCGCCTCGGGCGTGGTCATCACCTACACGATGCTCGGCGGACTGCTCGCGGACGCCTGGAACGACCTGCTGCAGGGCATCGTGCTGATCACCGGGTTGATCGTCCTCTTCGTGCTCGTGACCGCCGACCACGGCGGGCCGATCGCGGCGCTCGCGACCGTGCCCACCGCGCGGCTCTCGTTCGCCGGTCACGGCGACCGCTCGCTGGCCGAGATCCTCGACGCGTGGGCCGTTCCGGTGTGCGGTTCCGTGATCGGCCAGGAGCTCGTGTCGCGCGTGCTTGCGAGCCGGAGCCAGACGGTGGCCCGCAACAGCACGCTGATCGCGGGTGGGATGTACCTCTGCATCGGCCTCCTGCCGTTCACGCTCGGGCTGCTGGGTCCGGGCCTCGTGCCCGAGGGCACCGAGCCCGAGCAGGTGCTCGCGACGATCGCCGGCCAGCGCCTGCACGGCGCGCTCTACGTGCTCTTCCTCGGTGCGCTCGTCGCGGCGATCCTGTCGACGGTCGACACGGTGCTGCTCGTGTCCGCGACGATGCTCTCGCACAACCTGCTGGTGCCGCGCTTCCCGCAGATCACCGAGATGCAGAAGGTGCGTCTCGCCCGCGGCTGTGTGCTGGGGCTCGGCCTGCTCGCTCTCGGCGGCGCGATCGGTGCGGAACTCGGCGACCTCGGGATCGCCGACCTCGTCACCTGGTCCAGCTCGTGCGGCAGCGCCGGGATCTTCGTGGTCGCGATCTTCGCGCTCTTCACGCGGATCGGTGGCACCCCGAGCGCCCTCGCGGCGTTGCTCGGCGGCGCCGGCACCTGGCTCGTGCTGACGATCGCGGAGAAGCCCTGCGCGTTCCTGTGGTCGGTGGGGGCGGCGG
>CAZSKV010000411.1:0-2278 GCA_964607495.1 uncultured candidatus Brocadiaceae bacterium | reverse complement strand
GACCGCGCGGCCGTTCACGACGCACCACAACGCGCTCGACATGCCGCTGTTCTTGCGGATCGCGCCGGAGCTGTACCTGAAGCGCCTGCTCGTCGGCGGCCTCGAGCGCGTCTACGAGATCGGGCGCGTGTTCCGCAACGAGGGAATCAGCACGCGGCACAACCCCGAGTTCACGATGCTCGAGAGCTACGAGGCCTACGCCGACTACACGACGATCATGGCGCGGGTCGAGGGGCTCTTCGCCCGCCTGTGTGCCGACGTGCTGCACGGCAAGACCGTCGTCGAGTTCCGCGGGCGCACGTACGACCTCGCGCCGCCGTTCCAGCGTGCGCGCTACTGCGAGCTCTTCGCGCAGCAGAACCGGGGCCTCGAGTTCTTCGACCACAAGGGCGTGCTCGCGCGCGCGCAGGAACTCGGTCTGCCGACGGCTGGCATCCCGCCGGCGACGCTCGCCAACGACGTGTTCGAGGCCACGGTCGAGGAGACGCTCTCCGGCCCGATCTTCGTGCACGACTACCCGGTGGCGATCTGCCCGCTGGCCAAGCAGCGGCCGGACGATCCGCGGATCGCCGAACGCTTCGAGCTCTTCGTCGGCGGCATGGAGATGGGCAATGCCTTCAGCGAGCTCAACGACCCCATCGACCAGGAGCAGCGCTTCCTGGCCCAGCTCGAGCACAAGACCGACGAGTCGCCGAGCGAACTCGACGTCGACTACGTCAGGGCGCTCGAGTTCGGCATGCCGCCGGCCGGCGGTCTCGGGATCGGCATCGACCGTCTGACGATGCTCCTGACCGGCTCCGCCTCGATCCGGGACGTGGTGCTGTTCCCACTGCTGCGGCAGGTGGCCGGCGACGCCGCCGACCCGGCCGATGGCTGACCCCCGATGTGGGCTGAAGCCTTCGCCTGGTTCCTCGCCTGCCGCTACCTCCTGACGCGGGGCATCAACGCGGTCGCGCTCTTCGGCGTCGCGGTCGCCGTGTGGGCGCTGATCGTCGTGATCGCCGTGTTCTCCGGGATGATCGCGCAGATCCACGAGCACGTGCGCTCGGCCTCGGCCGAACTGCTGCTGCAGGATCTCGACCAGCCGTGCAGCTACGCGCAGGTGCGGCGCGTGCTCGAAGCCGACCCCGAGGTCGAGAGCACGGCCCCACGCCTGTCGCAGGTGGGGATCTACTTCCCGCGCCACGCGTTCGACGAGCGCGGTGGTGGGGTGGTCCGCGCGCTCGAGCAGAAGCCGCTCGACCACAACTTCCTGGTGTTCGTCGGCGTCGATCCGGTGCGCGAAGCGCGCACGACCGGATTCTCTGGCTGGCTCGACGCGGTGACCTATCCAGGGGCCCGGGTGGCCGATCTCGATGCTCCGTTCCGCGTGCCGGCGGCGCGGATCGAACGCGTGTTGCGCCTGCTCGGTGAGGACCTGCCGCCGGGTGGGGTCCGGGACGAGACCTTGCGGGCCCTGATCGTCAGCACGGATCGCTTCTCGCGCCCGGTGCCGCTCGACTGCGGACTAGGTGTGGACGTCGTCGGCGGCTACTTCGTGACGCGGGACGGCAAGCCCGAACTGCAGCAGTTCAAGTTCCCGCTGCTGGTCGCCGGCGCCTACCGCACCGAGTACATGGCCGTGAACCTGACACAGGCCTTCGTGCCGATCCAGACCTTGCGCGACGCGCTCGGTTTCCGGCGCAGCGTCGCCCGGCCGGACCAGCCGTTCACCGACATCGTCTCGGAGGTCGCGATCCGCGCGCGCCCCGGCGCCGACCTGGCGCGCGTGGCCGCACGCCTGCAGCAGCTCGTCGCGCCGCACTTCGGCGGCCGGGTGCAGTCCTGGGCGGAACAGAACGCCACCTACTTGTCGGCCGTGCACAACGAACGCGGCCTGATGAAGGTCGTGCTCTTCGTCGTCATGCTCGTGGCCGGCTTCCTGGTGTATGCGATGCTGCACATGATGGTCGCGCAGAAGCGGCGCGACATCGGGGTCCTGACCGCGCTCGGCGCCACACCCAGGGGCGTGTTGACCGTGTTCCTGCTCTGCGGTGGCCTGGTCGGTGCGGCCGGCTGTCTGCTCGGCACGATCGCTGGTGCGCTCTCGGCCGCCTACTTGAACGACGTCAACGACTGGATGCGGGCCAGCTTCGGTTTCGAGCTGTTCCCGCGCTCGATCTACCTGATCGATCGCATCCCCTATCAGCTCGAAGTCGAGTGGATCGGCCAGGTGGTGCTGGGCGCCTTCGTGCTGACGATCCTCGTCGCCTTCCTGCCGGCCCGGCGGGCCGCGCGC
>CAZSKV010000410.1:0-2117 GCA_964607495.1 uncultured candidatus Brocadiaceae bacterium | reverse complement strand
GGCGTGGGTGGTGGCCGCGAGCGCCGCCCCGGGCACGTCGCGGGTGACGGGGGCCGCGGAGTTGCGCGTCAAGGAGAGCGACCGCATCGTGGCGCTCGTCCGCAACCTCGGCACGCTCGGGATCGCCGCCCGCGAGCTGCCCGACGGGCTCGAAGTGGACGGTGGCGAACCGCGGGGCGGCACGGTCGAGGCGCACCTCGACCACCGCATCGTGATGGCGTTCGCGGCGCTCGCGACGCGCGCGCGCGCCGCGGTGGACTTCGACGACGTGGCCAGCGTGGCCACGTCCTACCCGGACTTCTGGACCGACCTCGCGGCACTCGGGGCGGCGGTGGAGACGCGGCCGGCATGAGTTTCGTGGTGACGATCGACGGGCCGTCGGCGGCTGGCAAGAGCACGACGGCGCGCGCCGTGGCGGAGCAGCTGGGTTTCCTCTACCTCGACACGGGCGCCTTCTACCGCGCGCTCGCGCTCAAGGCGCTGCGCGCCGGCACGCGCCCCGAGGACGGCCCCGGCATCGCGGCGCTCGCCGCGTCCACGGGCATCGAGTTCAGCGGCTCGCCCTCGACCGCGCACGTGTTCCTCGACGGCGAGGACGTCACGCCGCTCATCCGCACGCCCGACGTGAGCGAGATGAGTTCGCGGATCGCCGCGGTGCCCGAGGTGCGGCGGCAAATGGTCGAATGGCAGCGCGCCCTGCGCGCGCGCGGCCCGCTGGTGGGCGAGGGGCGCGACCTCGGGACCGTGGTGTTCCCGGACGCCGAGGTGAAGATCTACCTGGACGCCGACCTCGAGACCCGGGCCCGCCGCCGGTGCCGGGAGCTGCACTCGCGCGGGCTGGGCGTGACCCTGGACGACGTGCGCGAGGACCTGGCCCGCCGGGACGAACGGGACCGGACGCGGGCGGACAGCCCCCTCCGGCCGGCCGAAGGCGCGCGCGTGCTCGACACTTCGGGCATGGAGCTGGAGCAGCAGGTGAAGGCCGTCCTGGACCTCGTGACGGCCCGTCCCGATTGTCCCGGAGCCCCGCGAACGGGGTAGACTGCCCGGCCCGGCCGGCCGACACCCTAGCGGCCCGCCACCCGGCCGGGCCCCATCGGGGTGCGGTCCGGAGGCCTTCGATCGGCTAGGAGATTCCTTGGGTCTGCTTTATAGTGCCTCGCGGTTTTTGCTGGACGGTCTCGTCAGGGTCGTCAGCAGCTGGGAAGTCCGAGGGCGCGAACACATCCCGCGCACGGGCGGCCTCATCGTCGCCTCGAACCACATCTCGTTCTTCGACCCGCCGCTGATCGGCATCGCCGCGGTCCGGGAGTTGCACTTCCTCGCCAAGGAGGAACTGTTCCGCCCGCCCGTGTTCGGTTCGCTCATCCGCACGTTCAACGCCATCCCGATCCGTCGGGGCGTCGCGGACCTGAGCGGCCTGTCGAAGGCCATGGACGTACTGAGGGGTGGCGAGTCGCTCATCATGTTCCCGGAAGGGAGCCGGATGCGCGACGGCGAACTGCACCCGGCCCGTCCCGGTGTCGGAATGCTGGCGGTCGGCACGGACGCGCGGATCGTTCCCTGTTACATCTCGGGCAGTGACCGTCCGGGGGGTTGGATCACCCGGCGGAGCAGGTTGCGCGTGTGGTTCGCCCCCGCGCGCACCTGGCAGGAGCTGGCGGGTTCGCAGGCGGAACTCCCACCCGGCCGGGCGCTCTACCAGAGCGTCGGGGACGGGTTGATGCGGGAGATCGCGGCGCTGCGGGCGGGCCAGTTGAACTCGGCTTCACGCGGAGCGGCCTGAGCCGTTCCCATATTCCATATCGCAGGAGGCTTCTGTCCCCATGCTGGAAACCACGGAAAAGGACCCCAACCCCGCGCCGTCGAAGCGGGCACCCGCGCTGCCGCTCGTTCCCCTCAACTACGAGGACGAGGAAGAGCTCACTCTCGAGCAACGGCAGGAGATGTTCGGGCAGTACGAAGAGTCGATGCGCTCCATCGGCGAGGGCGAGATCGTGCGCGGCACGGTTCTCTCCATCGACGACAAGGACGTGCTGGTCGACGTCGGCTTCAAGAGCGAGGGCATCATCTCGCTCAGCGAGTTCCCCGACCCGAGCAGCATCAAGGTCGGTGAC
>CAZSKV010000409.1:0-2871 GCA_964607495.1 uncultured candidatus Brocadiaceae bacterium | reverse complement strand
GGACTGGTTGACGCCGGTCGGCGAGGGCGGCGAGGTCCTGAGTGACGAACGGCCGTTCCTCGAGCGGCTCGGGCACTGGAGTGGCCGGCGCAAGCAGGCCTTTCTCGGCGAGAACCTCGCCGTGTTGGCCCGGGCACTGCGCAGCGGCAGCGGCGAGTGGCAGGCACCAGCCTGGACCGAGGTGCGCCGGGCGCGGTTGCACGGCTCGCGGGAGCTCGTGCGCGAGCTCGCACCCGCGAGCGTGCTCGCCTGGCGCGAGGCGCGCGCACCGACGCCGCCGCCGCCGCCGGCGGCGTGGGGCCGCCTGCGCGAACTCGGCCGGTTGCCTGCGGCGGCCGAGCTGAGCGGAATCCTGCAGCGCCCGGGCAGCGAGGCGCGGGCCCTGCTCACCGTGTTCCCGGACCGCTGTGCCCAGGCGCTGGTCGGGAGCCTGCTCGCGGCGCCGCTCGGAACGAGCGGGCGCTCCGCGCTGCGCGAAGTCCTCGATCCGGACTGGCTGAGCCTCGCCTGCCGCCAGGTCCAGGCGCGCCACGGCTCGCTCGCGCAGGAGATCCTGCCCCTGTGGGGCCCGGAGCTGCCGCTGCCACCCGAACTCGGCGAGCTCGCGCGTGGCAGTGTCGAGGAGCGCAAGGCCTTCGCCGATGCCCTCGCGGGGCGTGCCGACGCCGCCGCGCGCCAGGCCCTGGGCGGCTTGCTGCTGGACGCGGAGCCTGGCGTACGGGTCGCGGCGGCCGCGGCGCTCTTCCGCACCGTCGGCGACCGGATCCCCTACGACCCGGATTGGCCGCTCGCGGCACGGCAACGCGCCGCGGAAGCGCTGACGGCGCGCTGATCCTCCCCGCATAATCGCCGGGGATGGACCCCATGACGATCGAAGCCCTCGCCACCCTGGTCGGTGGCAGGGTCCTTGGTGACCCGACCCGCCTGATCCACGGCCCGGCGATGCTCGAGACCGCTGGTCCCGAGCACGTCGCGTTCCTGCGCGACCCGAAGTACCGCGATCGCGCGCGCGACACCCGGGCCGGCGCGCTGCTGGTCACCGAGGCGATTCCGACCGCCGCGACCCAGATCGTCGTCGCCGACACGAACATCGCCTTCGCCAAGATCTCGGGCTACTTCTTCCCGCCGCCGCTCGCGAAGAGCCATGCCGTGCACCCGACGGCGGTCGCCGGTGAGGGGTGCGAGCTCGAGGCCCCGGTGGCCATAGGCCCGCGGGTCGTGATCGGCAACGGAGTGCGGATCGGCGCTGGCACGACCCTGATGCCCGGGGTCACGGTCGGCGATGGCGTGACGATCGGGCGCAAGTGCGTGCTCTACGCCAACGTGAGCGTCTACGCGGGCGTCACGCTCGGCAACCAGGTCACGATCCACGCCGGAAGCGTGATCGGGGCCGATGGCTTCGGCTACGCGAACGAGGCCGGCAAGTGGATCCGGTTCCCGCAGATCGGCACGGTGGTGATCGGCGACGATGTCGACATCGGCGCCAACTGCGCGATCGACCGCGGCGCGATCGGAGCCACGCGGATCGGGCGCGGCACCAAGATCGACAACATGGTGCACATCGCCCACAACTGCGTGTTCGGCAACGACTGCGCGATTGCAGCCGGCTCATTCTTCTCGGGCAGCGTCGTGCTCGGGGACCGCGTGACCGTGGCGGGGCACACGGTGTTCGGGGGCCACCTGAAGATCGGCAACGACATCCGCATCGGCGGCAATTCCGGCGTGCTCGAGGACCTGAGCGAACCCGGTGACTACATGGGTTGGCCGCTGCAGCCCATGCGCGAGTACGTCGCGACCCGCCGGGCCATGCGCGACCTCGCACAGATGCGCGCCGACTGGCGCAAGCGCTCCTGAGCGCCGTTCAACCCTCCGCGGTCAGCTCGGCCAGGCGCTGTTCGATCAGGTTCACGATCTCGTCCCGCGTCCGCTGGTAGGTTGCGAGGTCGCCGCCAAAGGGGTCGCCGACGTCCTCGCCCCCCGGATCGAGCAGCCAGGTCCTCGATTCGGCGGTCGGCTCGGCCTCGAGCAGCCGCTGCCGGTGGCTCGCCGTCATGCAGAGCACGATGTCGGCGGCGCGCAGCAGCTCGCGCGTCAGCGGCTGGGAGCGATGGCCGGTGAGGTCGAGGCCGGCCTCCCGCGCGGCCGCGACGGCCTGGTCGCTCGCGGGCATGCCGTGCATGGTGTTGGTGCCGGCCGAGACGAACCGGAAGCCACGTGCGAGCAGGTCCGCTGGGGCGATCCCCAGTTGCCGGCTCGCCCGGTCGCGTGCAATCGCCTCGGCGAGCGGGGACCGGCAGGTGTTGCCGCTGCAAACGAAGAGCACCGTGCGCGCCGCCGTGGCCAGGACCTCGTCGGTCGCGAGGATCCCCTCGCGCAGGACCCGCAGCACCGGACGCGTGCAGTCGACGACCGTGGACGGGGTCTTCAGCTTCGGCGGCCCGCCGTCACAGAGCAGGTCGATGCTGGCGCCGAACGTGGCCAGGATCTCGTCCGGGCTCAGGAGCGGGGCCTCACCGCTCCGGTTCACACTGGTCAGGAAGAGCGGCGATCCGAGCTCAGCGATCACGGCCCGGGTGAACGGGCTCGCGGGCATGCGGAAGCCGAGCGTGTCTCCGCGGTGGCCGGGGACGAGCACGGTGAGCGGACCCGGCCAGTAGCGGTCGATCAGGCGCTGGACCCGCACGCCCGGTCGTGGCGCGAGCGCCAGCAGCTGCTCCAGGCTGCTGAGGTGGTAGGTCATCGCCTTGTCGGCGATCCGCCCCTTGAGCTCTGCCGCCCTGGCGACGCTCGCAGGATCGCCGGGATCGGCGGCCAGGCCGTAGACGGTCTCGGTCGGCAGCACGACGAGCTTGCCGGCGCGGATCGCGGCAG
>CAZSKV010000408.1:0-1687 GCA_964607495.1 uncultured candidatus Brocadiaceae bacterium | reverse complement strand
GAAGCGCTGGCGGCCTATTGCGTCAACCTCAACAAGAAGGCGGCGCAGGGGCGTATCGATCCGCTGATCGGCCGCGAGCCCGAGGTCGAGCGCACGATTCAAATTCTTTGCCGGCGCTACAAGAACAACCCGCTCTATGTCGGCGATCCGGGCGTGGGCAAGACCGCCATCGCCGAGGGCCTGGCGCGCAAGATCGTCAAGGGCGAGGTGCCCGAGGTCCTGCGCAACTGCACGATCTACGCGCTCGACATGGGCACGCTGCTCGCCGGCACGCGCTATCGCGGCGATTTCGAGGAGCGGCTCAAGGCCGTGCTCGCCGAGCTCGAGGCGCATGAGGGCGCCATCCTGTTCATCGACGAGATCCATACCGTGATCGGCGCCGGCGCCACCTCGGGCGGCTCGATGGATGCGTCGAACCTGCTCAAGCCCTCGCTGCAGTCGGGCGAGCTGCGCTGCATCGGCTCGACCACCTACAAGGAATACCGCAACTACTTCGAGAAGGACCGCGCGCTGGTCCGCCGCTTCCAGAAGATCGACGTCAACGAGCCGACGATCGAAGACTCGATCAAGATCCTGCGCGGCCTCAAGCCGTATTACGAGGCGCATCACCAGGTGCGCTATACCGGCGAGGCGATCCGCGCCGCGGTCGAGCTGGCCGCGCGCTACATCAACGACCGCAAGCTGCCGGACAAGGCGATCGACGTGATCGACGAGGTCGGCGCGGCGCAGATGCTGCTGCCGGCGCCCAAGCGCAAGCGCGTCATCGCGGTCAAGGATGTCGAGGCGGTGGTGGCCAAGATCGCGCGCATCCCGCCAAAGAGCGTATCGACCGACGACAAGGAGACGCTCAAGAACCTCGAGACCGATCTCAAGCGCGTCGTGTTCGGCCAGGACAAGGCGATCGACGCGCTGTGCAGCGCCATCAAGCTGTCGCGCGCGGGCTTGCGCGAACCGGAGAAGCCGATCGGCTGCTACCTGTTCTCGGGACCCACCGGCGTGGGCAAGACCGAGGTCGCGCGCCAGCTCGCCTTCACGCTCGGCGTGGAGCTCAAGCGCTTCGACATGTCGGAGTACATGGAGCGCCACACCGTGTCGCGGCTGATCGGCGCGCCGCCGGGCTATGTCGGCTTCGACCAGGGCGGTCTGCTCACCGACGCGATCGACCAGCATCCGCATTGCGTGCTGCTGCTCGACGAGATCGAGAAGGCCCATCCCGACCTGTTCAACATCCTGTTGCAGGTGATGGACCACGGCAAGCTGACCGACCATAACGGCAAGACCGTCGACTTCCGCAACGTGATCTTGATCATGACCACCAACGCGGGTGCTGCCGACATGGCCAAGCCGGCGATCGGCTTCGGCCAGGAGACGCGCGTGGGCGACGACGTCGAGGCGATCAACAAGATGTTCACGCCGGAGTTCCGCAACCGCCTCGATTCGGTGGTGGCGTTCGCGCGGCTGTCGCCCGATGTGATCAGCCGCGTCGTCGACAAGTTCGTTCTCCAACTCGAGGTTCAGCTCGCGGATCGCGACGTCACCATCACGGTGACCGACGAGGCGCGCACTTGGCTGGCCGAGCGCGGCTACGACGAGCTGTTCGGCGCGCGTCCGATGGGCCGCCTGATCCAGGAAAAGATCAAGCAGCCGCTGGCCGAGGAACTGCTCTTCGGCAAGCTGGTCCATGGCG
>CAZSKV010000407.1:0-2714 GCA_964607495.1 uncultured candidatus Brocadiaceae bacterium | reverse complement strand
CCACGCTCCGGTGGCCTGACGAGTTCGTGCGCCACAAGGCCGCCGACCTCGTCGGCGACCTGGCCCTGATCGGCGGACGGGTGCAGGCCCACATCGTCGCCACGCGGCCCAGCCACCAGGGCAACATCGCGCTCGCGCGCGCCATCGCCCGGACCGGGCAGCGCGAGGGCGGGATCGCCATGGACATCGGCCGGATCCTCGACGTGATCCCCCACCGGTATCCGTTCCTGCTGGTGGACCGGATCATCGAGATGGAAGGCAAGAAGCGGATCGTGGGGATCAAGAACGTCACCATCAACGAGCCGTTCTTCCAGGGGCACTGGCCGGAGCAGCCGATCATGCCGGGCGTGCTGCAACTCGAAGCCATGGCGCAGCTGGCCGGCGTGCTGCTGCTGCGCAAGCTCGAGAACACGGGCAAGCTGGCCGTGCTCTGGAGCATCGACCGTGTGAAGCTGCGGGGGGCGGTCGTGCCTGGCGATCAGCTGCGGATCGAAGTCGAGACGCTGCGGGCGAAGCCGAGCGTCGGGCACGTGCAGGCCCGCTGCAAGGTGGCTGGCAAGCTCGTCGCCGAGGCCGAACTCAAGTTCACGCTGATCGACGCCTAGTGGACCATTCTGGCAGCAGGATTCGGATCGGTGTGGTCGGTGTCGGCCACCTCGGCCGGTCGCACGCGCGTCTGCTCGCCGCCAACCAGGAAGTCGAGCTGGCCGCGGTCGCCGACGTCGAGCCGAAGGCGCTCGCTGCGGTCAGTGCCGCCCACGACGTACCGGGGTTTGCCGACTACCGCGACCTGGTCGGCAAGGTCGATGCGGTGAGCATCGTGGTGCCCACGCGGCTGCACGCCGAGGTCGCGAGCCACTTCCTCGCGCGGGAGGTCGACGTGTTCGTCGAGAAGCCGATCACGCCGACCTTGGCCGAAGGCGAGCGCCTGGTCGCGCTCGCGGCGAAGCACGGCCGGGTGCTGCAGGTGGGTCACGTGGAGCGATTCAACGCCGTGCTCGCGGCCATCGCGGCCAAGGGTCTCCGCCCGCGCTACATCGAGTCGCAGCGGGTGGCGCCGTTCACGTTCCGCAGCACCGACATCGGTGTCGTGCTCGACCTGATGATCCACGACCTGGATCTCGTGCTCTGGTGGATGGGTGGGACCGTCAAGTCCGTGGATGCGTTCGGCGGATCCGTGTTCACGCCGGCCGAGGACATGGCCAGCGCGATCCTGAAGTTCGACCACGGCGGGGTTGCGCACCTGACGGCCAGCCGCGTCGCGATGAAGGCCGCCCGCAAGATGCGGCTCTTCGCCGCCGACGGCTACGCCAGTCTCGACTTCCAGCAGGCCCAAGGCGTGCTGATCCGCAAGCAGCCGGGTTGGGAGTTCGGGGCGCTCGATCTCGGGTCGATCGAGAAGGGCCAGGATCTGTGGAAGCTCGTCTACGAGGGGCTGTTGCAGGTCGAGCAGTACAAGCTCGACTCGGGCAACCCGCTGGATGCCGAACTGCGCTCGTTCCTGGCGGCAGTCCGGGAGCGGAGCCGGCCGGTCGTGAGTGGCGAGGACGCCTGCGCCGCGGTCGCGATCGCCGAGCGCGTGCTGGCGGCGATGCGCGATTGCCGCTGGTGAGCAGTTGTCGGCGGCGCGGCCGTTGGTATCCTGCCGGCATCGGAGGTTCCTCTTCTGCGGTGTTCGTGATTGCCGCAGGGCAAAAAGTTGAACCGATGCAAGAAACCCGGGAGCCGACCTGCGGAGGCAAGGCGGACACGGGGGCTTCGGCCCACCCGAGTCCCAATTCCTCCAGGGGGATCCCACCTGACAGCAGGGGTTCAATGTGTCTTCTGCCGCACGGCACAGGCGGTGGAGGAGCCTCTCGATTTGCGCGGGTGGCCTGCTAGGTTGGCAGCGCCGTCCAGGCCCTGGTGGTTGGGCCTTTCGTTCTAGCCGGCGGGACCCGCGGTCAGGTGGGCCTTCGGCGCGTGGAGGTTGCCTTGAATCGTCTCGCTCTCCTGCTCTTCGTAGCCGGCGGTGTTGCTGGCGGTTGGTACTGGTTCGGTCCGAAGGCCGCGGCGGCCGCGCATGGTGCCGGCGGGCTGCCTGCGGCGAGTGCAGAGCTCGTGGTGCCCAAGGCGGATTCCGCCAGCCGGCCGGCAGCCGAGTACGTCCAGCCCGACCCGGGTTCCGGCCAGGCCGAGGGGAGTTCCGCGCTCGTCGCTGGGCTCGTCAGGCGTGACCCGCAGGCCATCGCCGCGGCGCACACCTTGCTCGCGCAGGGCCAGGGGGGTGCAGTCGCCGAGGCTGCCGCGGCCGAGCTGGGGCGGCAGGTCGCGGCCGCGAGGGATCCGAGCGAACTCCTGCTTCTGCTCGGCCAGAACAACGGCTTCCTGCACTCGGCGGCGGGACGCAAGGCTGGGCTCGCGCTCGTGCAACAGGCGGCGAAGGAACCCAGTGACCGGGCGATCTTGTCCCTGACGAAGGTGCTGGAACTCGCGATGCGTGGCCCGATCCGGCCGGAGGACACCGCCGCCAAGGAGTTCGTCGAGACGGCCTACCAGGCGCTCCGAGCCCCGCTCAACGACACTCTGCTCAATCCGGGCTATGCGGCCCGCGCCCGCACCTACCAGGTCGAGAGTGGCGACTCCCTCGATGGGATCGCGAAGAAGTTCACTCGGGAGATCGGCGTGCCCCTGGATGCAATGACCCTGGGTCTGGTGAACCGGATCCCGAACCC
>CAZSKV010000406.1:0-2317 GCA_964607495.1 uncultured candidatus Brocadiaceae bacterium | reverse complement strand
GTGCACGCGGTGCTCGCCGTGCTCGTGCTCTTCGACGACTACGCCGGCAAGCGCACGCCTTGGCTTGCGGTGCCGGCGATGGGCCTGCTGCGCGCCTTGAACCTGCTGAGCTTTCCACTGGGTCTGGCCGCCGTGCTGACCCCCGCGCTGCTCGTCGCGGCAACGGCCTATGGGATCTACATCGCCGGGATCACCTTGCTCGGCCGCAGCGAGGACGCACCGGCGCCGCGCCGGCGGGTGCAAGCGCTCGCCTGCATCCCGCCGCTGGCTGCGGCCCTCGGCGGCTGGTTTGCGGTCGGCACGCTCTGGCCGGCGCTGGCCGCAGCCGCATTCGTGCCGCGCATCCTGCGTCTGGCGGCGCCGACCCCGGCGGCGATCCGGGCGCTGATGCTGCCGCTCTTGCTCGGGACGCTGGTCTACACCGGCCTGTTGTGCCTGGGCGTCGCGCGCTACGCCGAAGCCGCGGCGATCCTTGCCGCGCTGCCGCTCGCGCGCCGGCTCAGCCGCTGGATCGCCCCGACCTGAAGCGGCCGGTCACTGCCCCTGCTTCCAGATCTCCTCGGCCTCGTCGCGGTTCATGATGCCGCCGTCCACCAGCAGGCGCAGCGCCTTCTTGAGCTTGTCACGGTCGCCACCGATGCCAGCGAGCAGCGGATGCGCCGCCGGCCCGGACTTCGTCTTGGCCGCGCCCTTCGCCGGCGGCTTGGCCGCGGGTGGCTTGGCGGCGCCACGCGCGCGCGTGGCCGGCGCGAGCGGACCGGCTGCCGGCGATGCCGGCTTGCTCGCGGCCTCCGCCACCTTGTGCTCGTCGAGGTCCACCTTCGGCTCGGCCTTGATCGAGCTCGGCACCTCGGAGAGGAACGGATCCTGCCCGACGTGCTTGTCGGCGACACTGGCCGTGCCCTCGCTGCGGAACGAGTCCAGCAGCGGGCCGACGAGATTCTGCATCTGCGCTTCGAGGATCTTCTCGGCTTCCGGGCAGGGGCCGTTGCGCCGCAGCAGGTCGATGAACGACTGCGCGCGGCGGATCGCATCCTGCAGGAACTGCTCGACCTCGGTCGACACCTTCTGGACGTGGTCCTCGGAGGCCTGCGCCGACACCTTCTCGACGATGTTGGCCGCGGTGCGCGTCGCATCCGAGAAGAACTCGTGCACCTCGCGGGTCAGGCGCTGATCGCGGGCCTCCATCGCTTCGGCGGCCTCGATCTGCTTGGTGACATGGTTGTCGCGCGTGGATTTCAGCGTCGACTCTCCAGCCTGCTGCACCCGGCGCATCTTGCGCTCGCGGCGATACTGCTCGAACCCTGCGTCCTGCTGACGTGTCTGCTTCATGGTGCGGCCCTCTGCTGTGCGTTCCGGCTCTCCCCCGCCGGCGATATCGGCGGGCCGTCACCCGGGCTTGACGTACGGTGTCGCGATTTCGACCAGCCAGTGCAGGGCCTGCGCGCGATCCACCCCATGCGATGCATCGATCCGCGCCTGCAGCTGGCGCAGGATCTCACCCACCGCCCGCCCGGCTGGTACGCCGAGTGCGAGCACGTCCTTGCCCGTGCACAACGGCGGCGGCGGCAGGGCCGGCAGCTCGGCGTGCCATCGTTGCGCGAGTTCGAAGATGTCGAGCTTGCCGTGCGAGCCAAGGCAGTCGGCGCGGTGGAACGCGAGGTGCAGCGCGAACAGGGGGTCGCGCAGGAAGCGCTCGCGTTTGGCATCCCCCATCTCCGGCAGGCTCGCGATCCGGATGTGCTGGGCGCACACCGCCACCACCGCATGCTCGAGGTCGCGCGAGGCGTGCAGCCGGCGCAACACCGCCCGCGCCATCGTCGCGGACAGCACGTCGTGGCCGGAGAAGCGGATGCGGTCGGCGGCCCGCTCGAAGGTCTTCGGCTTGCCGAGGTCGTGCAGGACCGCGGCCCAGGCCAGTACCGGCTCCGCCTCCGGCACGTGCTCGAGCACGAGGCAGCAGTGCGTGAGCACGTCACCTTCGGGGTGGTACTCGGGTGGCTGCGGGACGCCGTCGAGGGCCGCCACTTCGGGCAGCAGCACCTCGGCGATGCCGAGGTCGACCAGCAGGCGCAGCGCGCGGCCACGGCCGGGTCCGCACAGGGCACGCGTCAGTTCGTCGCGCACCCGGTCGGCCGAGAGCGTGCGCAGCAGCGGCAGCTCCTGCCGCAGACCCTGCTCGGTCGCGGCCTCGAGCGAGAAGCCGGTGACCGCCAGGAAGCGCAGCGCGCGCAGGATGCGCAGCGGATCCTCGGCGAAGCGCCGCGCCGGCGTGCCGATCGTGCGCAGCAGGCGCTGCCCGGCGTCGGCGATCCCG
>CAZSKV010000405.1:0-4964 GCA_964607495.1 uncultured candidatus Brocadiaceae bacterium | reverse complement strand
CCTGCAGCAGCGCGGCGACGAGGAAGAGCCCACGGCCGCGTTCGTTGGCGATCGGCGGCAGGTCGATCCCGCTCGTGCCGAGGACCGCCTTGAGCTTCTGCACCAGCTCCACCGGCGTCTCCGGATCCTCGAACTCGAGCTCGACCGCATCGCCGTTGCGATGGACCCGGACCAGCAGCGGATCGTGCAACTTGCGGTAGGTGAGTCCGTGCTCGATCGCGTTGCTGACGATCTCGTCGAGCACCAGCAACAGCATCTCGATCGCATGGTCACCGACGCCGTCCTTGCCGAGCCGCTGGCGGACGAGCCGCCGCATCGCGCGCAGGTGCTCGGGCTCGGGCGGGAAGCAGAACTCGAACGGCTCGCTCATGCGACGCCTTCGACCTTCATCGCCAGGTCGAGGGCCGGCGCCGAATGCGTCAGGGCCCCGGCCGAGATGCGGTCGACGCCGCACTCGGCGAAGGCGCGGACGTTCGCGAGCGTCACGCCCCCCGACACCTCGACCTCCACCGTGCGGCCGAGCCGGTTCGCGGCTTCGCGCACGGTCTGCACGCCCGCGCGGAGTTCCGGGCCGGGCACGAAGTTGTCGAGCATCACCACCGCAGCTCCCCCGCGGACCGCGCAGCGTGCCTCTTCCTGCGTGCGCGCCTCGGCGACGACCGGCCCCTTGCCCGCTGCGCAGGCCCGCCGCACGAGTTCCTCGTAGCCGAGCGGTCGCGCAAGCGCGAAGTGGTTCTCCTTGAGCATGATCTGGTCGAAGAGCCCGATGCGGTGATTGTGTCCGCCGCCCTGGCGCACCGCGTACTTCTCGAGCAGCCGCAATCCGGGCGTGGTCTTGCGCGTGTCGAAGATGCGCGCCGCCGTGCCGGCGACCGCATCCACGAGCTTCCGGGTCAGCGTCGCGACCCCGCAGAGCCGCTGCAGGAAGTTCAGCAACGTGCGCTCGACCGCGAGCACGGCGCGGGCGTTGCCTCGTACGCGCAGGACGGCCTGTCCTGGGACCAGCGCCTGCCCATCGCGCAGCAGCACGTCGCCCACGAGCTCCGGACCGAATTGGCGCAGGCAGGCCAGCGCAACGGGTATGCCGGCGAGTACGCCCTCGGCCTTGGCCCGGACCGTCGCGGCCGTCGTGCGATCGCCAGGCACGGCCAGCGTGCCGGAGAGGTCCCCGTCGCGGCCGAGATCCTCGGCAAGCGCCCTGCGCACGCACTCTTCGACCGCCACAGGCTCTGGCTCCATCGGCCACGTGACCTTAGCGGGGCGGGCCTCTCTGCGGAACGGCCTCCCGCACTGCCGCGGACGGCGGCGCCGGATCGAGCAGGTAGTCGCGCACACCCGCGAACGTGGTGGCGCCGAAGCCATCGACCTCGATCAGCTGCTCCCGATGGGTGAATGGACCATGCCGGACGCGATGCAGTACGATCGCCTGGGCCCGGGCCCGGCCGACGCCGGGCAGCGCCATCAGCTCACCGAGCCGGGCCCGGTTCAGATCGATGCGTGTCGCGCGCAAGAGCGTCTGCGGACGATCCTGCAGCCGGGCGAGCGCCTCCGCGAACCGGTGGACGCCGAGCACGAGCGTCACGAACCCGCCCACGAACAGCAGGCGGCGCTGCCGCGACGGTGTCAGTTGTGCAGCATCAGTTGGCGCCGCATCCGCACTTCGAGCGTGGCCGCCCGCGGCGTCGACCGCGCCTGGAAGCCCCCGGTCGCGAGACTCAGCTGGTCGAGGATCGTCTGGATCGAGCGGGACGCTGCGCATTCGGGTTGGCTGGTCAGGAGGGGCGCCTGGCCGAGCCGACGGTGGCTCACCGCGGGCTCCTCGGGGATCGCCCCGAGGTAATGCAACGCGCAGCCGCAAAACCGCTGCGAAACCTCGTTCAGCCGCTGAAACGTCGCGAGGCCCTGTTCCGGATTGCGCACGCGGTTGATCACCACGAGCACCGAGGGTTGGCTCTCCTGCCGCGCCAGGCACTTGATCAGGGCATACGCATCGGTGATGGCCGCGATCTCGGGATTGGTCACGAGCACCACGTGCTGGGCCGCGAGCAGCGTCGCGAGGCCCTGCGGGGCGATGCCCGCCGAGGCGTCGAGCAGGAGCACGTCCTGGGTCGCCGACAGCCGGTCCATCGCCCGGGCCAGCAGCAGCATGCGGGCCTCGTCGAGGTCGGCCAGACTGCTGATGCCCGAGCCACCAGGGACGAGCCACGGACCATAGGCGGTGCGCACCCGCGCGTCGTCGATCCCGACCTGCCCCCCGAGCACGTGTTGGATCGTGAGCCGCGGGTTCAGGCCCAGCAGCAGGTGGGCGTTGCCGAGGCCGAAGTCACAGTCGACCAGGGTGATCTGGTGCCCGCGGTCCCAGATCCCGACCGCGAGGTTCACCGCGAGGAACGACTTGCCGGTGCCGCCTTTGCCGCTCGCGACGGCGATGGAGACAGCCTGCACGCGCGCCGGCTCGATCTGGGGCTCGAGCGCGCGGCCGAAGAGTCGTTGCAGGATCGTGTGCCCCCTGCGTGGGCGTTCTGCAGCTGGTTGTGGCTCCACTCCGCACCTGTGGTGGGAGCCGGAACCGGGCCCGGGAGAGCTCTAGATCACGGTCTCCTCGGCTGGCTCACTGAGCGCGGTGTACTCATCGCGCGAGAGCCGGGCTTCGGCCACGGTCCGGCGGATCGGTTCCAAGGACATCCGGCTGGGAGCAGGACCCGCGATCAGGGGCGCCGCCTCGCGCTCCTGCGGCTGGTCTGCGTCCGTCCCGGTCTGGTAGCAGATTCTCAGGACCCGGTCGACGGCGGCGTCGATCGCGTCGGGGCCATCCAGGGGCAGCAGCTCAAGGCCGACGCTGACCTGCACGCCATCGGCGTCCACCTGCAGTTCGCAGAGCTGCTTGCCCCCGAGCCAGAAGCTGCGCGTGTAGCGGTCGCCGAACACCGCGACCTTCGGATCGAGGCGGCGCATGAGGTCCATGAAGCGCACGCAGTGCTCGCGTGGCTGCGTCTCGTGCGTCACCGGCGGCAGGCCGGCCAGCGCCTGGTTCCGCGCTTCTCTCGGCCACAGGATCTCGACGTCGACGTGCGATTCGCCGCGCGCGAAGAACGAGCAGAGCTGCAGGATCTCGAGTTGCGGCGACGCCACGCGGGCGAGCCGTTCGATGAGCTCGGTGCCGACTTCGAAGCCGACCACGAGCACGCGTGCCGGCAGATCGGCGCGCAGCGCGAACTCGGGGAAGGCGCGCAGGAGCGCGCGTCCGTGCCGTGCGAACCAGACCTCGGCTTCGAGCACGCGTCCGGGCAGATCGCGGCTGCCGTCCTCGGCGACGCCGAAGATCAGCACGGGCGCACCGAGCGCATCCTGGGCGAAGAAGTCGACGGGGCAACCAGGGCCACTGCCGAGTTCGAGACCTTCCTGCAGTACCGTGAGGCCTCGCTCCACGAGCTGTGTGCGCTGGCGCACCAGCTCCCAGAGCCCCACGCGATTCCGCGGAACGATGGGACCGGAGATCATCAAAACCCTCCCTGGGTTCAGTGCCACCCGGCCATCGAGCCGCCCGCACCCGCGCCGATGCGGACTACCGTAAGACCGGCCGACGGCGCGGGATTAGACGCGGGGTTTCGGGGGTTTGCAAGCTGACACTCCAGGAAAGGTCCGCCTGGCCTCCATCCGACAGAGGGCGACGGCGAGGGCGTCGGAGACGTCGCGCGGCTGCGGCGCGGCGGCCAGGCCGAGCGTCCGCCTTGCCATGTCCGCGACCTGGTCCTTCCCGGCGCCACCGTGCCCGGTCAGCGACTGCTTGATCCGGGCCGGCGGGAACTGGAACACGGCGACACCGTGCCGGCGGGCCTCGGCGATCACCACCCCGCGCGCCTCGCCGATCCGGAGGGCGGCCTGCGCCGACTTGCCATGGAACGCCTCCTCGAGCGCCAGCTCGTCGGGCCGCAAGCGGGTCAAGAGCTCGTCGAGACGGAACAGGAGATCGCCCAGCCGGTCGACGATTTCGCCGCGGCCGAGCCGCAGCGCGCCGGCCTCGACGACGCGCACCCGCTGGTGGGACGGAGAGCGCACGAGGTTCTTGATCCTGGCCCCGGCGGCCCCGAGCGCGGCTTGTTCGCGCTCGACGACCTCGAGGCAGCCGTAACCCACGATCACGGTGCCTGGATCGATGCCGAGGATGCGCATGGGCCTGATGGTAGCATCGGGTCGCCTCATGACAGTCGCGATGCTTCTGCTCGCGTCGGGGCGCAGCGTGCGCTTCGGCGGCGACGTGCCCAAGGTCTTCCTCGAGTGCCGGGGCCGGAGCATCCTCGAGCGCAGCCTCGAGCGCCTGGCGTTGCTCAGCGACGACCGCGAGATCGTGCTCGCCGTGCACCCCGAGGACCGGTCCCGATTCCTGCAGCCGCTGCTGCCGCGCCTGCAGCAGCTCGGCCTGACGCGCGTCGTCGCCGGCGGCAGCACGCGGCAGCAGTCGATGCAGAACGCGCTCGCCGCGGCGGGCGCGCACTGCGACCTGGTGCTCGTGCACGACGCGGCGCGGCCGTTCTTCCCGGTCGCGGCCGCCCGGACCGCGATCGACCGGGCCCGCGCGGTCGGGGCGGCGCTGCTCGCCATCAAGGCCCCGGACACCCTCAAGCAGGTCGATGCCGCGCTGCGCGTGGTCGCGACCATCGACCGGGGCGCCATCTGGTACGCGCAGACGCCGCAGGTCGCGCGCCGTGAGCTGCTCGAACGGGCGCTCGCGCGCGCGGACCAGGACGGATTCAGCGGCACGGACGACATGTCGCTGCTCGAACACATCGGCGCCACGGTCGAGGTCGTGGCCGGCGCCACCACCAACCTGAAGATCACGACCCGCGAAGACCTCGCGATCGCCGCGGCGATCGCGGCCCTGGAAGACCCCGCATGAAGGACGACCTCCGGATCGGACTCGGCATCGACCTGCACCGCCTGGCCAAGGGGCGCCGCTGCGTGCT
>CAZSKV010000404.1:0-4000 GCA_964607495.1 uncultured candidatus Brocadiaceae bacterium | reverse complement strand
CAGGTCGTCCCGTCGTACTCATAGGTCTCGGCTGTCACGTAGTTGGAGTCCGCGCCGCCGAACATCACCGTGCGCGAGCGGCTCACATCGTAGGCCAGGGCGAATCCGCTGCGCCGGATGGAGAGCGGCGCACCACGCTGTACCCAGGTTGAGCTCGCCTCGATCCACTCGTGGGTTTCGGTGGGTTTCAAGGTTGTTGTCGCCTGAAGATGGAAGCGGTTCATGCAGCGGCGTCGCCGGCTTCGACACGACGCGGGTTGAGCCTGACGACTTCGAGACGCGCCCAAGATCTGCAGGCGCCTGACCAGCGATTGGGATGACGACGACGAGCAGCGTCGTACACAGCACGCCTGGCCTCGAGGGTGGTCGTGTCCTTGCCGGAATGGCGCTGCTGAGGAGTGACGAAGGCGATCGCGCTGTGCAGGTGGCAATTGTTGTACCAGTCGACGAATCGGTCGACCCAGGCGGCCGCGGCCTGGAGCGTGGTGAAGGGCCGCGACGGGTACTCCGGGCGATACTTCATCGTGCGGTGCAGGGCTTCGATGAACGGGTTGTCATCGCTGACGGCGGGCCTGCTGAAGGACGCCGCGATGCCGAGGCTCTGCAGCGTCGCGAGCATGGTGGCACCGCGCATCGGATGGCCGTTGTCGGAGTGCACGACAAGTTGATCGCGCTGGACGCCCTCGGCAGCGCACGCCGTCGCGACCAGAACCGCAGCGTGCTGGTCGCTCTCGCAGTCGTGGACGGCCCTCCCGACGATCTTGCGGCTGAAGATGTCGAGGATGGTGTAGCAGTAGAAGAACTTGCCGCGCACGAGGGACGGCAAGTACGTGATGTCCCAACACCAGACCTGGTTCGGCGTAGTGGCGACGAGCTCGTCGGGACGACGATGCGCCGGCGCCTTGGCACGCCCGCGATGTGCGAGCTGCCCTTCGGCGCGCAGCACGCGATAGAAGCTGCTCTCGGAAGCGACGAAGACGCCCTCGTCGGCTAGCGTCGGCACGATCTGCCTTGGCGAGAGATCACGGAAGCGAGAGGAGCCAGCAATCTCGACGATGCGCCGACGCTCTGCGTCGGTCAGCTTGTTGATCGGCGGCCGGCTGGGGCCGGCGCGACGGTCCTCGCCGATGTCCTGGCACTTCCAACGCTGCAGCGATCGTTCGTCGATTCCGAGGATCTCACAGGCCCGACCCTGCCTAGCGCCGGCCACGATCGCCTCGTCGACGAGCCCCAAGATCAGGTCCCGCTCTTCGGCGGTGTGCTCTCGCCCCCGTCCCCCCAGATGGCCTGGACTTTTTTTTGGAGCGCGAGCAGCGCCGTAACTTCGGCGAGAGCCCTGTTCTTCCGATCCAGGTCGCGCTCCAGCTCGCGGATCCGCTGGGTTTCCGAGCTGCCCTTGGTCGAGGTCTTGCCGCCAGCGAGTGCGTTCTGCGCCGCGGCCATCGCCAATTGCCTCCACTCCTCGAGCTGCGAGCTGTGCAAGCCCTCGCGCCGCAAGAACTCGCCAAGCTGCTCCTCCGTCAGCTGTGCAGCAGCGAGCACGAGTCGCAGCTTGTCCTCGGCGGTACGCCGTTGACGGCGAGATTCGTTCGTGGAGTCCTGGTCGCCCATGCTCGGCACCGTAGACGCATCGCGAACCCATCGCGACAACGTCTGTTGCGAGACGCCGGTCTCCTTCGACAGCGCCGTCGCACTCGTCGCGCGCGGTCCGGAGAGGCGCTGCACCAGGCGCGCGCGGAGTCCTTGTGAGTACACCAAGTCGCATCAGCTCGATCGCCCCCTGGAGAACTTGTGGAAAACTCGCGCCCCCCTGCAGGAGGGCGCCCTCCCGCAGCGGGAGGGCAGCAGACTGCGCCCAGTCGATGCTCCGCATCGCCTGGGACCCCGCAGGCTGCTCAGACCAAGCGACAACTACTCTGGCACCGGGGGGTTTTCAGAGCAACTCCGTCCGCAGACACGCCCACGCAGACGTTGCGAGCGACGTCGTAGACGAAGCGAAAGTCATACGCGTTCCCGATCTGCGTCGTTCCGCGGGAGGTCCAAGCGGTGCCGTTCCATTCGTGCGTGGCGATCGTGCTGCCCGATTGCACGGTGTAGAGAGCCACTCCGCGCGCCGTGTTGAAGGCGAGGGTCGTCAAGATGTCCTGGCCAACTGGTGCTGGAACGGCACTCCGCTTCGCCCACACGGAGCCTTGCGGGACGAGCGATCCCGAGATCAGGCAGAGGGTCAAGGGTGCGTAGCGAAGGAAGGTCATGCATCGGAGTGTGCCGGCGGAATCGTCATTCGTCGACCCCGTCGCCAGTGTCCCGGGTCTGGCTCCTGCATCGAGCCCGTCAGCGGATCGGTGCGCGACGGCCAGGATCCGCAGGGCCGAGCGACACACGCAATTGCGCGGAACGCCCTCATGCGAGCCAGCGCCCGGCAGCCCCGCGGGATGGCCTCCACACTGGCGGTCACACTGGTTCGATGCGGCGCAGCAGCGCGAACACGTGTCCCGAGCCAACGAGCGAGAGCGGGATCGTCGTCGTCAGGCGGTAGCCGCAGGCCTGCGCGAACGCGGCGACCTGCGCGGTGCGCAACGTGTGCTTCGGGCTCTTGCGGTTGAACGGCGCGCGCAGCCGGCGCAACCAGTTCTTCAGCGAGTAGTGCGAGAAGTAGGTCACGATCACGGCCTTGCGTGCGACCCGGCAGAGCTCGCGCAGATGCTGTTCGCGGTCCGCGACGGTCTCCAGGTGGTGCGAGAGGCGCACCGAGACCACGACGTCGACCGCGCGGTCGGCGAACGGGATCTGCAGCGCCGAAAAGCGCAGGTAGCCGCTGGCCGCGCCCTGGTGGTCGTCGCGGTTCAGCCCGACCATCGTGAACGACCAGTCGGCCTCGTAGACGCGCGGGCTGCGTTCGGCCAGCAGCGAGTAGAGGCGGCCGGCGCCGCAGGGCACGTCCAGCAGCGAGCCGACCTCGCCGAGGCCGGCGAAGAGCCGCGCGAAGATCCTGCGCTCGAGCGTGTCGCTGACCTTGCGATGGACCTTGGTCTGGTAGTCGCTCTTGTAGGCGCTCGCGCCGCGCGGCGAGTTGTAGTTGTCGAGCTTGCTCTTCTGCATCATGAGGCGCGAGTCACAGGCTAGCGGGCCAGGAGGTAGCCGCGCCAGCACGTGCGCAGCGCCTTGTGCAATCGGTTCCACCAGCCTTGCCGGCGCGCGAGCCGCCGCCAGAGCGTGCGCGCGGCGTTGCGGTCGCCCCCACAGTAGGCCGCGACGAGCCGCAGGCGTTCGGGGCCGGACCACTGGCGCCTGCGGTTCGGCGAGAACGCAGCGTCGTAGAGATCGAGGGTCGCTGTCCAGGTGCCGAGCAGCGAGCGCCCGTAGCGCAGCATGGCCGGCAGGTCGAGCAGCACGAGTTCGGCCTGTGCCGGGACGCCGACGACCAGGAAATTGCGCGGCGTGATCCGGTTGCCGAGGAGGCCCTGCGCGTGCAGGGCGCGCACGAACCGGCCGCAGGCCACGGCGAGCGCCCTGCGCGCCGGACCGGGAGCGGTCGCAAGCACCTGCTTCAGCGCGGGGGCATCGGGCTCGTACTCGGTCGTGAGCGCGGAGCGGAACACGAGCCCGCCACGGCGTTCTTCGTCCCAGGCCACGGGGCGCACGCAGCGGATCCCGGCGGCCATGGCCGCCTCGAGGTTCAAGAACTCGCGCAGCGCGCGGCTGCGCATCAGGAACGTGCGCCAGAGCAGCCAGCGTGGTTGGCGATAGATCTTGGTCACGATCCGGTGGCCGGCGTGGTCCCAGACCTGCACCAGCGTGTGCGCTTCGCGCTTGATCTCGTGGACCACGCGGGCCGTCGCGGCTGCCGCGAGCAGGGGGCCGCGGGTCATGGCCGCGCCCTGCCGAGCACGACGACCTCGAGCCGGCGGCCACGGTTGGGATGGAAGCCGGCGCAGCGCAGCAGGATCGCCGCCTGCTGCGCCGGCGCCGGCCCGGCCGCGGCCTGCAGGCCCGGCGC
>CAZSKV010000403.1:0-2450 GCA_964607495.1 uncultured candidatus Brocadiaceae bacterium | reverse complement strand
TGGAGGTCGAACGCGGACCCATCCCGGCTCTCGACGCGGTCGGCCGTGCCCTCGATGGTCTCGCGCGCGGTCTTGGCCACCAGCCGGACCGGCGCGCCGGTCGCGACACACGATTCGAGCGCCCCGCCGCGGAAGCCGGCCCGCAGCGTCCGCAGGGCCGTCAGCGCACCCTCGGCGAGCGCGACCGAGGCCTTGCCCGCGTTCGAGGCCAGCGTGATCTCGCCCTGGTCGCCGCGCAGCCACAGGAAGAACCCCTCGTCTCCGGCGAGTGCGAGCGTGCCACGCTGCACGTCGACCACACCGTGCCCGACGACCGTGGTCAGCGCCGGGCGATCGAGCACGGCCTTGCCGCGCAGGATGCGCATCCCTTCGCTCGCCGCGAGCTTCAGCTCGGCCTGTTCGAGCGTCGTCCTGCCCTCGAGCTCGACGAGCTCGCCGAAGGCCGGGCCGAGCCGCGGCATGTAGGGTTCGAGCCACGGGCGCACGCGCAGCACGCGGATGCCGCGCTCGGCCGTGAAGGTCGAGACCGAACCGTCGGGTTCCTTGCGCACGAGTTGCGTGCCCTTGCCGCGGGCCAGGATCCAGGCCGGCTCGTGCCCGAGGCCCGGCAGCACGACCAGGCGCTCGCAACGGACCGAGTTGCCGTCGGCGTCGATCTGTGCCGGCTGGCCGGTCAGCGTGATCCGGGTCCAGGCGGCCGTCACCTTGCTGGTGTCCGCATCCTTGCTGCGCCGCAACGCGCCCAGCAGCGTGTCCCCGCGCGCGACCTGCTCGGTCGCGCCACGGTCGGTGAAGACCACGCCGTTGCGCATGTCGACCGTCGCGTCGCCGCTAGCGAGGTCCTCCACGTAGTGCAGCGGGCCGCGCGCCTGCGCGGTCGTGGTCGAGCGTGCGGTCACGGCGGTCAGCTTCGGGTCGTTGACGACGCGCAGGTCGAGGCTGCCGGTCCGCCTGCCGTCGCCCCCGGCGGCCGGCAGGAACGCGGCGAGGCCACGCCCGGTGAGCGCGAGCGGCCGGTCCCCCGCGATCTGCAACGTGAACGGATCCTCGTCACCGAAGGTCGAGATCCGGGTTCCGCTCGCGTCGCTGCGCGCCTTGGCGTGTGCGAGGCGCAATTCGAGGTTCTTCGGCTGGCCGTGCTCGGTGGTCGTCAGCGCGGCGTCGAAGAACTCCATGTCCTTGTCCTCACGGAGTGCCGCGTTGCCCTTGTCGTCCCGGCCGAGCGTCACGAGCATCTCGGCGCTCTTCAGCACGCTCGTGAGCAGGGCGACCGGCGCGGTGGCCGTGCCGCCCAGCTTGTAGAAGCGCACCTGGACCCGGCTCAGGCGGTAGCGGTCCTCGCCGAGCGGAGCCGAGTCCTCGTAGACGATCTCGTACTCGCTCATCAGCAGGCTCTTGCCGTCCGCGAGCGCGACCTCGCGCTTCTTCGGCAGCTTGCCGGCGCCCGCGATCGAGATCTTGACGGGCTTCTCGTCCGTGCCGCCCTGACCGCTACCGAGGGCCACACCGGGGCGCTGCTCCTTGGGCCGCTCTTGCGGTCCTGGTTCCTGCTTCGTGCCGATCAGCGTGCCGAAGCTCTCGCCGCCGAGCGCGAGCCGCAAGCCCAGGAACCCGAGCGCCAGCAGGACGAGCAGGGCGAGCAGACGCTTCACGGCACGCCACCGCGGTCGACGAGCCGCTGCCAGAGCCCTTTCTCGCGCAGCAGGAGCTCGACCACCTCGCGCACCGCGCCTGCGCCACCCGGAACGGCCGTCACGTGATGGGCGCGGGCCCTGACTTCGCTGCGGGCATTGGGCACCGACACCGCGAAGCCGACCCGCGCGAGCACCGGCAGGTCGACGAGGTCGTCGCCGACGTAGGCGACCTGCTGCGCCGGCAGGCCACGCCGGGCCAGGATCTCCTCGAGGATCGCGATCTTGTCGAGCGAGCCGAGGTGCACCTCGTGCACGCCGAGTTCCTTGGCGCGTTGCTCGACCACCGGGGCCTTGCGTCCGGAAACGAACCCCGACCAGAAACCCGCACGATGCCAATAGGTCAGACCGACGCCGTCGTGCACGTGGAAGGTCTTGGTCTCGCGTCCCTCCGCGTCGAAGTGGATGCTGCCGTCGGTCAGCACCCCGTCGACGTCCAGCAGCAAGAGCTTGATTTCCCGCAGCGTCGCGCGGTCGACGTTCATCCGAGCCTCAGGTCGAGCAGGTCCTGCACGTCGAGCAACCCCAGCAGACGTCGATCCTCGGCGACGACCGGCATCTGGTCGACGCGGTGTTCGTGCAGATAGGCCAGCGCCTCGAGCGCGAAGGTCGCGGGCTTGATCGTGCGCGGATTCCTGGTCATCACGTCGTCGATGCCCAGGACCCTCACGTCGGTCCGCCCCTGCTGCAGCAGGCGGCGCAGGTCGCCATCGGTGAAGAACCCCACGAGCCTGTGCTCGGCGTCGACGATGCTGGTCG
>CAZSKV010000402.1:0-2349 GCA_964607495.1 uncultured candidatus Brocadiaceae bacterium | reverse complement strand
CACAGGGGTGCCACGTGCTGATCGAGAAGCCGATGGGCCGCAATGCGGCCGAAGCGCGCACGATGCGCGATGCGGCGCGCGCCGCCGGGCGGCTGCTGAAGGTCGGCTTCAACCACCGTTACCATCCGGCGATCCAGGCAGCCGCACGGCTCGTGCACTCCGGCACCCTCGGTCCGGTGCACTTCCTGCGCAGCACCTATGGCCACGGTGGCCGTCCCGGCTACGAGAAGGAGTGGCGTGGCAGCCGCGAGGAGTGCGGCGGCGGCGAACTCCTCGATCAGGGCGTGCACGTGCTCGACCTCTTCCAGTGGCTGATCGGCCGCCCGATCCGGGTCCAGGCCGAGCTCGCCGACTTCGCGTGGCCGATCGCGCCGCTCGAGGACAATGCCTTCGTGCTGCTGCGCTACGCCGGCGGACAGGTCGCATCGTTCCACACGTCGTGGACCCAGTGGAAGAACCGCTTCGAGCTGCAGGTGTACTGCCGTGAGGGCTCGGTCGAGGTCTGCGGACTCGGCGGCAGCTACGGCACGGAGACGCTGACGGTCGCGAGGCGCCGCTTCGAGGGCGGCGCACCCGCGCTCTGGCAGCAGAGCTTCCCCGGACCCGACCGCTCGTGGGAACTCGAGTGGGACGACTTCGTGCGCGCCGTCGACACCGGCGCGACGCCGCTCGGCGATGCCGAGAGCAGCGTCGCGGTCATGGAGACCCTGCAGGAGATCTACCGGGTCACGTCGAGCTGATCGTCCACGACAGGCAGTTGGACACTCCAGTGCCGATGCCGGCCGCCGACGGGCAGACGATCAGGAACTGCGAGCTCAAGGTGATCCCACAGAAGAACGGGTTGAGCGGGATCGCCAGGTTCAGGGTGCCACCACCGGTGCAACCCGTCGTGCCGCCCGTGGGCATCAGCACCGTGATCGGACTGGTCGGCGCGAGCGGCACCAGCAGGGGACCGCAGAAGATCCCGATCGGGATGCCGGGCGGATTGCAGGCGCCGAGATTCAGGACCAGCAGCGACGACGCGTTCGCCGGCGCGTTCACGAGCCGGAGCCCGAAGCTCGGATTGCCGAGCGTCGGATCGCCGACGTGATCGTGGGCCATCGTCGCGCAGGGCGCGCAATTCGGTGCCGTGCACGAGCTGCCGACCGTGGCCGGGTGGCTCGGTTCGATGCACAGGCCCACGTAGCGGTCGTTGCCCGGCATCGCGCAGCAGGTCAGGAGCTGCACCGAGCAATTCGCCTTGCTGAACGCGAGCCCCATCGACAGACGGCCATCCGTCAGCCACACGATGTCGCGGCAACACTGGTAGGCGACCCCCGTGATGTGCCCGAGCGTGAGCCCGATGCAACCGTTCGGGACCTGGAACTTGCAGATCGGCGCGCAGGGTGCGTTCTGCGGCGCGACGTAGACGATCGTGTTCGGCACCGCAGCCGACCAGTCCGAGGCGGCGTAGAAGAGCAGGCCGTTGACGTCGTCGGACGCGATGCCGCCGACCTTGTAACCGGCCGGCAGCACGCCGACGAGGGAACACACGTTGCCCGGCAGCATCGGACAGGCCGGCTTGAGCACGTGGATCCGGTCCATGTTGTCGGACAGGAACATGATCCCCTTGTTCTCGTTCAGTGCGAGGCCGGTCGCGAGGGCGTTGCCGAGGATCGGTCCGAGGGCGAAGGGCGGGCAGAGTGGCGCGCAGTTCAGCGGATCGAACATTCCCAGCACGAATCCATTCGTCATCCAGACGGCGCCGCGATTCGCATCGTAGGCCGTGCCGCCGGCGATCGGTGACGGAGGCACCGGCACTCCCGGCACCGCGCACTGCTGCGTCGCGCAGGTGCTGGTGTTGGTCTTCAGGTTGTTCATCAGCTGGGTGAATCCGATCAGCCGCGGCTGGCTCTGCGCGGCCAGCGGGAGGGCGAACGCCAAGAGGGCGATGGAAGCGAGACGATGGCTCATGGTTGGGCTCCGAGGGAGATGTGGGAACGCGCGTGATTGTCACGACCCGGCCCCCCCGCCGGGAGAACCTGCGGACATTCGCAACCGGCCAACACCGCGGTCGTTGCGACGATCCACCGGTATCAGCGCCGGTTCAGCCGCGGACGCCTTCGCCCTCGGGGTAGAACGAACGCGCCTTCGCGAGCGCATCGGGGGTGTCGAGACCGAGACAGCGGCCGTCGATCACGTGCCCGAGCAGGATGCCGTGCTGCCGCAGCAGCTTCGGGAACAGCTCCTTGCCGAAGTCGTAGGGCTGCCCGGCCGGGATGTGCTGCAGCACCGCCGGATCGAGCACATAGCAGCCCGCATTCACGAGCCGCAGCGAAGTGTCGGTCGTGCCCTCGAGGAAGCGCAGGA
>CAZSKV010000401.1:0-2106 GCA_964607495.1 uncultured candidatus Brocadiaceae bacterium | reverse complement strand
CGAGCGCCAGGTCGGCGATCGACAGCCCTGGATCCCGCTTGCCCTCGGGCGGATGGCTGGCGATGCCCGGGGGCTTGTCGATCACGAGCAGGTAGTTGTCCTCGTAGAGGATGCGCAGGCGGGCGAGTTCCTCCGGCCCGATCGGTGCCGCGGCGAGCCTCGTCTCGATCCTGGGACGGAACGAGATCCGCTGGCCCTCGGTCAGCAGGAGACCAGCCTTGCTCACCGCACCGTCCACCAACACCTGCCCGGCGGCGATCAGCTCCTTCGCTGCAGTCCGCGTCCCGATCTCCGGTTGCCGGGCCAGGAACACGTCGAGGCGGCCTCCGGCCTCGGCTGCGCTGACGCTGCGCTCGATGGCCGACTCAGCAGGCATCGTCCCCGGCCTCCGAGGAGATCGCCCAGCCAGCAGCACGCGACCGTTGCTCCGGACGCCGGCCGTGCCCACTCGGGGATCGCTCGGGCTTGTGCATGTCTCTCAACATTCTGTGGAAAAGACTTCACTTGTGAAAAGCCCAGTTGAGAATCCCGCCACCTTTCCGCCTCTCGTGCTACCCATGGCTCGCTCCGATCGGTCCTTCGGTGAATCATGACTGTGCAGGACTCGCCGATCTTCGATGTGTCCAACGCGCGCGTGCTGATCGTCGATGACGATCCCGACGTGCTCGATATCGAGGCCCGATTGCTGCGTCAACACGGCTATCAGGTCACCACCATGTCGAACTGCGCCGCGGCCAAGCAGGCCCTGCGCAGCCAGAGCTTCCACCTGGTGCTGACCGATCTTTACCTCGAGCCGGATGGCCTTGGCTACGAGCTGGCCGAAGTAGCCTCGGGTTGCCAGCCGCGGGTTCCGGCGATCCTCGTGACCGGGCGCCCCTCCTTCGACAGCGCGCAGGAGGCAATGCGCGCCAACTTCCAGGAGATGGTGGTCAAGCCGATCCACGAGGCGGAACTGCTGGCTGCGTGCCGCCGCGCGATCACGGAGAACGAGATCCTGCGCCGGAACGCCGAGCTCCAGGCCCAGAACCGGGTGTTGGCCCGCATCCTGCCCCGCGCGATCGAAGCCAAGGATCCGACCACGCGCGGTCACTCGGAGCGGGTCGTGCAGTACACCGACGAGCTGGCGCGCCGCTGCGGGCTCGACGAGTCGGTCCGGGAATCCCTACGCACCGCGAGCCTGCTGCACGACATCGGCAAGATCGGCATTCCCCTGGCGATCCTCGCCAAGGCCGGGCCGCTGACTGCCGACGAGCGCGAGGTGATCAAGCGGCACCCGGCCCTGGGCTTCGAGATCCTCGAACCCTTGGTGGGGAGCGAAGATGCGCGGCAATGGGTGCTGCAGCACCACGAGCGCTGGGATGGCCGTGGCTACCCGAACGGCCTGGCCGGAGAAGACGTCGCCCTGCCTGGCCGCATCCTGATCCTGGCCGAGGTCTACGACGCGCTGGCCGAGGCCAGGTCGTACAAGTCGGCGTGGGAGGATCAGCAGATCGTCGACTACTTCCGCGCGGAGGCGGGGCATCACTTCGATCCGGAACTCGCGAAGCTGGTCGCCGACGGCATCGAACGGATGGGCAAGCGCTTCTTCGCGCGGACCAGCGATCTGCTGTTCTGAGTTCGCAGCAGGCCCGGACCGCGCACGGGTCCGCACCGGGCCTTGCGTCGACGTGGAACCCCGCTAACTTCCTCGCACCTTCCTGACCTCCGGTCGCGATCCACCCCGGGGGCGTCCTGACCGGCAAGGCCCCCGCCGGTCGGGCTGTATCCCTGACGAGAAGCGCATGTTCCACGACACATCGGTGCCGACCCGGGCACCGCTCGCGTTCTGCCTGCTCCTGGCCTGGCCTTGCTTCGCGCAGAACGTGGCCAAGCCCGCTCCCGCACCGTTGCCGCAGGGACTGCCTTCCGAACTCATCCTGATCAAGGGTGGCAAGGTCACGCTCGGCGTCAGCGCGGCCGAGTTGGTGGAGATGGCCCAGAAGCTCGCGCCGACGAACCCGAATCAGCGCAAGATCCTGCTCAAGAACACGATCTCCGAACTCGGCGAGAGCACGAAGACGGTCGCCGATTTCTACCTTGCGAAATACGAGGTCACGAACGAGCAGT
>CAZSKV010000400.1:0-3312 GCA_964607495.1 uncultured candidatus Brocadiaceae bacterium | reverse complement strand
CGGCGTCAGCATGACCCAGTAGCCGTCGGAGATTCCCGGTTGCGGCGTGCCCGTGATGCAGGCGTCCACGACCGCCATGCTCGGGTCACCGATGAAAGTGAACAGGTCGGAGGCCACGCGCTGGCGGAAGAGCTTCCGCATCGGGATCGGCACGCCGTCGACGACGCATTCGAGCTCGGTCACGCGGTCCATGTAGAACGCGGCCTGTTCGGAGAGGCACTGCTGCAGCGGCGTCGTGCCGCAGAAGTCGCCACCGGGGCAGGGGTAGTCGGCGATGAAGTTGATGATCGGCAGGAAGACGAACTTGCCGAGCGGGACGTTCACCGTGCGCGAAGTCGTGCCCCCGAACGTACCGGCCAGGAACCACACCGGCCCGTGCTGACCTTCGGCGGCGAAGCGCCCATCCGGATCGAGGATCGGATTGCGCGCCGCGGGGATCGCGAGCGCCCACTGCCACCACCGCACGCTCCACTCGGCATAGGTCAGGCCGAAGGGCCGCGCATTCGGCGGGACCAGCCGCGCGTCGGCGGTACGGCCCACGAACTTGCTGTGGTTCTGCGCGAGCGCGCGCAGCGGTAGCTGGGCTTCGAGGGAGGATGCGGCCATCAAGGCCGCGAACAGGGACAGGCCGGGCAGAGCGGTTCTCATCGTGGATCTCCACGCAACTGGCGACCGCGCGCGGCCAGACCGACCCGCGCGGGTCGAGCGCGCTGGCTGCGAAGGGGACGCTCACACGCACGGGAAGGAGGCGGGTCACCGCGGCGATGCATGGCAAAGTGCCGAATCCTCGGCCGGCGCCTTGGCGATGCATGGTCCTGCCACCCGGCGGGCGATCGCGGCCGGCTGGCCGGTAATGGCACGGCTGCCGGGCTGCCCTGGCTACTGCATGCTGCTGCGCAGGGAGCGCAGCTTGAACCGGTACTTCTCCGCCGCCGCGCGGAACCGCGCCCAGGCCGTGCCCAACTTGATCCCGAGCGCAGCGGCGACCTGGGGCATCGGTTGGTCTTCGAAGAGCCGCAGCCGCAGCACCTCCTGCTCGGCGGGTTCCAGGCTGGCCAGCGCCTTGCGCATCTCCTCGGCCCGTTCGCGGTGGTAGGCCATGCGCGCCGGTGTGGTGCTCGCGCTCGGCAGGCCGGCGTCGGCGCCGCTGCTCCCGGAGAGCGCAAGGCCGTGCAACGGCAGCGCGCGCAGTTCCTGGAGCCTCTTGCCGGCCTTCAGCCAATCGAGCATGTCGCGAATCCGGTTGCTCGCGATCGCCAGCAGCCAGCTCCGGAACTCCGCCGGCGAGGTGCCATGGAATGCCGAGCGGTCGCGCCACGCGTGCAGCAGCGCCTCGTTGAGCACGTCCTCGGCGCCAACCCGGGAGCGCAGGGTCTCGCCCATCCGGTGGTCGATCACGACCAGGAGCGCGTCGAGGCCGACTGCTGCGAGCAACCGCTCCCAGCGGCTCTGGTCGTCATCAGGCAGAGCGAGGTCAGAGACTGCAGACATGGCACCCCTTGCACCGGACTGGCAGGTGATGGCCGGCATTGTGCTCCCGCAGGTAGAACCCGCGCAAGCGCCCTGCTTCACTCTGCGCCGTGCGACCGATCCTCCTGACCCGTGACCGCGCGGCGCCGCGCCAGACCCTCGCCGAGTATCGCGCCGAGGGCGGCTACGCCGCGCTCGCCGAACCGGCCGAACGCATCCTCGCCGCGATCGAGGCCAGCCAGCTCCGCGGCCGCGGCGGGGCCTCGTTCCCGGTCGCGCGCAAGTGGCGCCTCGCGGCGGCGGCCGCCGGCACACCCAAGCACTTCGTCGCGAATGGCGGCGAGCACGAGCCCGGCTCGCTGAAGGACCGCTTCCTGCTCGCGCGCTATCCGCACAAGGTGATCGACGGCCTGCTGCTCGGGATGCGCGCGACCGGCGCCACGACCGGCTGGCTCTACGTGATCGAGGACATGCACGAGCAGATCGCGGCGCTCGCGGCCGCGCTGGCGGAACTCGGTGGCGGCCACGATCTGCGCATCCACCGCGCGCCGACGACCTACGTCGCCGGCGAGGAGACCGCGGCGCTGAACGCGATCGAGGGCAAGCCGGCGAAGCCGCGCCAGAAGCCCCCGTTCCCCGGCGAGGCCGGGATCGACGGCCGGCCGACGACCGTGAACAACGTCGAGACCCTGGCCCACGTGCCGTGGATCCTGCGCCACGGCGCGGGCGCGTTCCGCGCGATCGGCGCCGGCACTTCGTTCGGCACGATGCTCTTCACGCTCCCGGACAAGGTGCGGCGGCCGGGCGTCTACGAGCTGCCGTTCGGCAGCACGTTCCGCGCGTTGATCGAGGGCTGCGGCGGCGGCACCGCGAGCGGCCGGCCGCTGCGCGCGATCCTGCCGGCGATGAGCTGCGGCTGGCTCGGCGCCGAGCACCTCGACGCCGCGATCGACCACGACTCGCTGCGCGCGCTCGGTTCCGCCCCGGGTTGCGGGGGCCTGAGCTTCGTCGAGCAGGGCGAGGACCCCCTGCCGCTCGTCCTCGCGAACGCCGGGTTCTTCATGCGCGAGCAGTGCGGCCAGTGTCCGCCCTGCCGGATGGAGACCAACCAGATCGTGCACGTGCTGCAGGGCGTGCTCGCGGGCCGGCCCGGCGACTACCGCGGCGCGATCGAGAAGGTGACCGCGTTCGCGCACAAGAAGGGCAAGTGCTCGCTGATCGAGATGGCGGCCGCGCCCGTGCTCTCGGCACTGCGCGTGTTCGCGGCCGAGTTCGCGGCGCGCGTGCCGACGTGAGCTACGCCGACCGCATCCGCGAGTGCAACACGCACGACCTCGCGCGCTACGTGCCGTTCCTCTGTGGCGGCGCCGCGCTCGGCTACGTGCGCAAGGACCGGGTGCCGCGCGTGCTCGACTTCTGCGCGGCGCTGCACCCCGGCACGCACGGCCTCGAGCTCGCGACCGAACCCGACGATTTCGCGACGCGCTCCGCCGCGATCGCCGCGCTCGTCGACGACCTGGTGGCGCTCGGCGAGATCCCGCGGCGCCACGGCGAGCTCTATCCGGCGGTGCGCGAGTTCGGCGACGAGCCGTTCTTCCAGATCGACCGCGGCGCGGTCTCCTGGTTCGGCCTGCGCGCGTTCGGCGTGCACCTGAACGGCTACGTGAAGACCGCGACCGGCCTCTCGCTCTGGCTCGGCGAGCGCGCGCGCGACAAGCCCTACTACCCGGGGATGCTCGACCAGCTGGTCGCAGGCGGCCAGCCGATCGGTCTCTCGCTCGCGGAGAACCTGCGCAAGGAATGCGCGGAGGAGGCCGGCATCCCGGCCGCGCTCGCGCAGCG
>CAZSKV010000399.1:0-1568 GCA_964607495.1 uncultured candidatus Brocadiaceae bacterium | reverse complement strand
CCGCTACTTCCTGCACAGCTACGGCTGCCAGATGAACAAGCTCGACAGCGAGCTGGTCGCCAGCAAGCTGCTGGCCGCGGGCTTCCTGCCGGCGGCACGCGAGCAGGACGCGGCGGTCGTGCTGCTGAACACCTGCTCGGTGCGGCAACATGCAGAGGACCGGGTCTGGAGCAAGCTCGGCGTGTTGCGGCAGCGCAAGCGCACGGAGCCGGGCCTGGTCGTCGGCATGCTCGGCTGCATGGCCGAGGAGCACCAGCGCTACGTGCAGGCCCGCATGCCGCACGTCGACCTCGTGGTCGGGCCGTCGGCGTTCGGGGACATCGACCAGAAGGTCGCCGCGGCGCTCGCGCGCAACGCCAGTGCGAGCGTGCAGCAGAACCCGCTCGGCAAGGTGCAGGGCGCCGGCGTGCTCGCGGTCGGCGAGGGCGTTTCCGGCGACACGATCCTGCGCGATCCGCGGACCCGCAGCCATCGTTCCCAGGCCTACGTGTCGGTCATGCGCGGCTGCAACATGCCGTGCGCCTACTGCATCGTGCCGACCACGCGCGGCGCCGAGGTGTCGCGTCCGATCGCACAGATCCGCGACGAGGTGCAGCGGCTCTGCGACGACGGCGTGACCGAGATCACGCTGCTCGGACAGACCGTGAACGCCTACGGCCGCGACCTCGGCCCCGGCGTGACGCTCGCGCGCCTGCTGCGCGTGCTGCACGAGATCCCGCAGCTGCGCCGGATCGCGTTCATCACCTCGCATCCGAACTTCCTGACGGCGGACCTGATGACCGCGCTGGCCGAGCTGCCGCGCCTCGCGCGCTACCTGCACCTGCCGGCCCAGTCCGGCAGCAACCAGGTGCTGAAGGCGATGCGGCGCGGCTACACGCTCGAGCGCTATCTCGAGCGCGTCGACGCGCTGCGGCAGCACGCACCCGACCTCGAGCTGCACAGCGACTTCATCGTCGGCTTCCCGGGCGAGACCGAGGCGGACTTCGCCGCCACGGTGGCGTTGATGGAGCGCGTGCGCTTCGCCCAGAGCTATGTGTTCAAGTACTCGCCGCGGCCCGGCACGCATGCCGCGCGCGAGCTGCCAGACGACGTCAGCGACCTCGAGAAGGACCGCCGCAACCAGGTGCTGCTCGCGGTGCAGGAGCGGCACACGCTCGCGCGGCACGAGGCCATGGTCGGGCAGGTGCAGGAGGTCCTGGTCGAAGGACCGAGCCAGAAGGCCGGCCGCATGACCGGACGCACCGTGCACCATCGCCTCGTGCACTTCGACAGCGACGACCAGGCGCTGGTCGGCGCCTATGTGCCGGTGCGGATCACGGTGGCCGCGGCCCACTCGCTGATCGGTGACCTGCTGCCGGAGGACTGGCACCAGGAAGCGGTCGCGTGAACCCCGAAGTCTGGATGGAGGAGGCCCTGGAGCTCGCGCTCCGCGGCCGCGGCGAGGTCGAGCCGAATCCGCGGGTCGGCGCCCTCGCGCTGCACTCCGGCGCGGTCGTCGGCCGCGGCTGGCATCGGGTGTATGGCGGTCCGCACGCCGAGGTCGAGGCGCTCGCGGCGGCGAAGGCGGC